>JAKSBM010000439.1 GCA_022361135.1 Desulfobacterales bacterium
CCGATGTGGTCCACCGTGGGCATGAGGACCATGTAGCGTCCGGCCAGGGAAATGTGGGTGGTCACCCGGGGACCCTTGGAACCGATGGAGGATTTGGCCGCCTGGACCAGGATTTCCTGGCCCTCGGTGAGGAGTTCCTCGATGCTGCAATTGTTGTCCTGGCAGGTACGCCAGGATCCCCGGGACTTTTCAATCTCGTCCTCTTCCGGGGCTTCATTGGAATCCTCATCGTCGGATTCCACGTCCTGGTCCTGCTCAAATTTCTGGTACATCTTGTGGCTGGCCGCGTCCAGGACATCGTCCACATAGATGAATGCGGCCTGGTCAAATCCAATGTCCACAAAGGCGGCCTGCATTCCGGGCAGAACCCGTTGGACCTTTCCCTTATAAATGTTCCCGGCGATACTGGTCTCATCTCCCCGCTCAATAAAGACCTCGACAATGGTTCCATTTTCCAATAGAGCAACGCGGGTCTCGTGGGGGGCCGAGTTTACAACAAGCTCCTTCAGCATGGTCATATCCTTATTTGAGTTTGATGATCCGCGCCCGGTTGAGATCCGATTCGGACAGACCGAAACAGGTGGTCAGCACCGTGGTGGGCCGGATGGTCCGTTCATTGTACCGCTGCATTCCAATGTCCCAGGTGGTGTCGTCCTCCCACCGGATGTATTCCACCGCCTTTCTCAGGTCGGTCTTTCTCACCTTGCCCCGCTTGTTCAGGTCCTCTTTGATGAATTCCTCCTGTTCCAGGAAGTCTTCCACGGCCTGGGCCGTTGGGGCCTGGTCCGTGAAGCGGATGCGATACCGGTCCTTGCCGTCGGTTTTTTGGGCATTCTTGGAAAAGAAGCGACAATCGGTGATGAAAACCCCCTCGGGCAGGGTTTTGTTCAGGGCCTCGGCAATGGCCTTGGGCCGCAGTCCCTTTTCCAGGTAGATGAACATCTTTTCCGCTTCGCTTTCCATGCCCACGGGCAGGGCGGTCTCAAAGGAAAGGCGCATGGAGGGGTTGAATCCCTGGGAGTATTTTACATTGAGTCCGGCACGGATCACGGCCCGCTGGACCACGGTGGCCAGTTCCAGGTGGCCGAAGAACCGGGCCGAATCCAGCTTGGTAAAGGTGAGCTGGAATTTGGCAAAGGCCTCGTCGGGCAGCCGGGGTGTCCGGGCAATGGCCGGGGGCAATTCTCCATCCCCGTGGAGGACGGGCTTGATGGTTTTGAAGTCGCATACCCCGCAGCCGGTGCAATCGTTTTCCCGGCAGTCCGGGGTAATGGCCCGCTTTGCCGCCCGTTCAAATTCTTTTTTCAGGAACCGGGCCGATACGCCGGAATCAATGTGATCCCAGGGCAGGGGCTCGTCTTCACTGCGCACCCGGGAGGTGTAAAATTCCGGGTCAATGCCCGTGGCCTCAAAGGCGGCCTGCCAGGTGTCAAAATCAAAGCGGTCGCTCCAGCCGTCCAGGCGGCAGCCCCGGTTGAATGCCTCCACCAGCACGGCAGACAATCTTCTGTCCCCCCGGGCAAAGGCACCTTCCAACAGGCTCATTTTGGGATCCTGCCATTTCAGGTTCACCTTGGGGTGTCTCAGGTTTTCCTTGAGAAATTGGAGCTTGTCCTGTGTTTCCGCCATGGTCATTTGGGCATGGCGCTGGAAGGGGGTGTGGGCCTTGGGGATGAAACAGGTGGTGCTCACATTGATGTTCTTTTTGCCCTTGCAATAGGTGGATGCCAGTCGCTTGGACAGGGAACACAGCCCCTCCAGGTCTTCCATCTCTTCAAAGGGAAGGCCGTTCATGAAATAGAGCTTGATGTTTTTCCAGCCCAGGTCCATGGCGTTCTTCACCGTGTTCTCAATGCTTTCCTCGGAGAGATTTTTATTGATGATGTCCCTCAGCCGTTGGGTGCCGGCCTCCGGGGCAATGGTGAATCCGGTCTTGCGCACGGTCTTGATGATGTCCATGAGCTCCGGGGTCAGCCGTTCCGCCCGGATGGAGGGCAGGGAGATGGCATTGCAATGGCCCTGGTTCAGGTCCAAAAGCTGCTGCATGAGTTCCGTGAGCCGGGAATAGTCCCCGGTACTCAGGGAAAGCAGGGAGGTGTCGGTGTATCCCGTTGCCTTGAGGCTTTCCTTGGTGATGTCCACCAGGTCGGCCACGGAACGTTCCCGCACGGGGCGGTAGATCATACCGGCCTGGCAGAAACGGCAGCCCCGGGTACATCCCCGGGCGATTTCCAGGCGCAGCCGGTCGTGGACGGGCTTGGCATAGGGCACAATGGGGGTGGTGGGGCAGTTCTCCTTGGTCAGCTCCGACAAAAAGGCGCGCTTCACCCGTGTGTAATCCTCGAATTTCGGGGTCAGGGTCTGGAGTCCCTGGTCGTCGTATTCCGCTTCAAAGAAGGCCGGAACATAGACCCCCTGGATTTTGGAGAGGATGCGCAGCAGGCTTTCCTTTTTGCCGTCCCCTTCTTTTTTGAAGGCCATGACCGCATCGGCAACCTCCAGGACCGTTTCTTCCCCGTCACCGATGACAAAGGCGTCGAAGAAATCGGCCAGGGGCTCGGGGTTGAAGGCACAGGGACCGCCGGCAATGATCAGGGGAAAGGTATCGTCCCGATCCGTGGCGTAAAAGGGAATGCCCGAGAGGTCAAAGAGGGTGAGAATATTGGTGAAATTCAGCTCGTAGAGCAGGCTGACGCCAATGACGTCAAATGTTTTAAGGTCTCTTTTGGACTCCATGGACAGGCTGGGAATACCCCGTTCCCGCATGAGGGCTTCCAGGTCCTCGGCCGGGGTGAAAAAGCGTTCCGCTGCAATGTTTTCCCGGTTGTTGAGAATGGAATAAAGGATCTGGAGGCCAAAGTGGGAAGTCCCGATTTCATAGAGATCGGGAAAGGCCAGGGCAAAGGTCAAATCCACAGCATCCAGGTCTTTTTTTACGGCGTTGATCTCGGTGCCAGCGTAACGTGTGGGGGTCTGGACCTGGGCAAGGATTTCTTGAAAACTTTCTTTATACATGATACTGAAATTTATTAATAAAAATTATTATTCAATAGTTTTTGTAACCAAATTTTTCACTATATTATTATTTACAGGATAAGGCAATGAAAAGAACAAAAATCAATGTTCTCACCGGGATGGATTCATCCCCGGGGAAAGTGCTGATCAAGGGCTGGGTGAGAACAAAACGGGACTCTAAAACCTTTTCTTTCATGGAAGTGAATGACGGGTCCTGTCTGAAGAATATCCAGGTCATTGTGTCCGATGATTTGGATAACTATGCCGACATGGCACAGATTTCCACCGGGGCCGCCGTGGCCGTGGAAGGGGATCTGGTGGAATCTCCGGGCAAGGGACAGAAATGGGAAATCCAGGCCACGGCCCTGGAAGTCCTGGGTCTTTCCCCCGAGGATTACCCCCTGCAGAAGAAGCGGCACAGTGATGAATTTCTTCGGACCATTGCCCACCTGAGACCCCGGACCAACAAGTTTGGTGCCATTTTCAGAATTCGGTCGGAGATGGCCTATGCCATCCATAAATTCTACGCCGAAAAGGGCTTCCGCTACCTCACCGCACCGGTGATCACCGGTTCGGACTGCGAAGGGGCCGGGGAAATGTTCCGGGTCACCAGCCTGGAGCCCGATGCCGTTAAAAAGGCCGGTAAGATGGATTTTTCCAAGGATTTCTTCGGCCAGGAATCCAACCTCACCGTATCGGGCCAGCTCTCCGCTGAAATGTTCGCCCTTTCCCTGGGGGATGTCTATTCCTTCGGTCCCACCTTCCGGGCGGAGAATTCCAACACCTCCCGCCACGTGGCCGAATTCTGGATGCTGGAACCGGAGATGGCCTTCTGCGACCTGGAGGGCAACATGGACCATGGGGAAGAGCTGGTGAAATATCTGACCCGCCATGCCATGGACCATTGCGCCGAGGATCTGGAATTGTTCATGAAGTTTGTGGACAAGAGCCTGCCCGCTCGACTGGATAGCCTGGTCAACGATACCTTTGTTCGCCTGCCCTATGCCGACGCCATTGAGATTCTCCAGAAGTCGGGCCAGAAGTTTGAATATCCCGTTGAATTCGGCACCGACCTCCAGAGCGAACACGAACGTTTCCTGGCCGAGACCCATTTTAAAAAGCCGGTCTTTCTGACCAACTATCCCAAGACCATCAAACCCTTTTACATGCGCCAGAACGACGACGGCAAAACCGTGGCCGCCGTGGATCTGCTGGTTCCGGGCATTGGGGAACTCATCGGCGGCAGCCAGCGTGAAGAACGGCTGGATGTCCTGGAAGCCCGGATGAAGGAAATGGACCTGCCCATGGAAGCCTATTGGTGGTATGTGGATTCCAGACGATTCGGAACCGCGCCCCACGCCGGCTTTGGTCTGGGCTTTGAACGCTTTTTGATGATGATTACCGGGGTGTCCAATATCCGGGACGTCATTCCCTTCCCCAGAACGCCGGGGAGCATCGATTTTTAAAAACCGACACAGGAGGTGAGGATGCCGACACTTGAGGAACGAGGAACCGAAACCCAGGAAGAATTAAACCTTAGGCTAGAGAATCGGACCATCGAGATGGGAATCACCTTCACCTTTGCCCGCTATCTGGAGCAGATGGAAACCTATCTGCTCCAGCTGGAGCAGCGGGTCAAGGAATTGGAAGCCCGCCATGAAATCCACGTGGAAAGCGAGGATGACGAGGCGGCTTCCCCATAGAAATGAGTTAAGATGACATATTATTTCCACGCGGCCCAGATCCGTTCCCTGGCCGCAGCCCAGGCCGTCGGCAAACCCGTTGACATCTCCCTGGATCTGAATTTGACCACCACCTCCGTGGTCGTTGAAAACAATGAGCTGATTTTAGACACCGGAGAGCGCATCCCCATGGATGCGCTTTTGGACGTTTTACGGGCCGAGAACAAGGTTTTCATTTGGCAGAACGGGGCCCTTTCTCCGGTGGAGGTCCGGGCCAATGGATATTACAAACTGGTGCCCACGGACTCCGCCCCCACCCTGGAAATCGACGGGGTGAAAATGCACCGGTCCAAGGACATTGATCCCCTGGACGATGCCCGGATCAAGACCGCCCGGGTGGTCACCCCCGGGGGACGGATTCTGGATACCTGCGGGGGGCTGGGCTATTCCGCCATCCATTGCATCAAGGCCGGTGCCGGGACCGTGGTCTCCGTGGAAAAAAATCCATCGGTTCTGGAAATCCGGAGCCGGAATCCCTGGTCCCACACCCCGGAAAGCCGGAAGGTCCAATGGGTCCACGATGATTCCACCCAGTATATCCATACCCTGGATGACGGGGCCTTCAACGGTGTTATCCACGATCCCCCACGGATCACCTCGGCCACCGGAGACCTCTATGGCCAGGCCTTTTACAATGAATTGTTCCGGGTGATGAAAACCGGGGGAAAGCTCTTCCATTACACCGGCACTCCCCAGCGCATCAAACATGGGGATCGCTTTGTGACCAATGCCATGAAACGGTTGGAAAAATCCGGATTTAATTCCGTGACCTTCAATGATTATCTCCAGGGCATCGAGGCGGTGAAAGCCCCCTTTCCCTGGTAAGGATTCCAGGTGAGGCCCATGGGAAAAGCGCTTCGGCGCCTAATCCCGGGGCTTTCCTCGGTGAGTCCATAACCCATACCCCAGGATGAAAACATGAAAATTACCCTGTTGGATTACGGTGTCGGCAATGTCCGGTCCGTGGTCAATGCTGTCGAAAAGTTGGGTGCCCAACTGGAGCGGGTCAACGCCCCCGAGGACATCCTTTCTGCTGAAAAACTCCTTTTTCCGGGTGTGGGCAACTACCATACCATGATCCGAATTCTCAACGAAAAGCATTACATCGAACCCCTGCGGGAATACCTGGCCGCCGACCGCCCCTTCTTCGGCATCTGCCTGGGCATGCAGGCCCTGTTCGACGGCAGCGAGGAGGATACCTCCGGCTATGAAAGCGTGGGGTTTTTCAAGGGACGGGTGAAACGGTTCAATACCGACCTGGCCGTCCCCCACATGGGCTGGAACGGGGTAAACATGAAGCAGGATTCCCCCCTGCTGGACGGCATTGATCCCCAGTCCAAATTCTATTTTGTCCACTCCTACCACCTGGACCCCGAGGATCCCTCGGTGGCCCTGCTCACCACCACCTATGACTATGAATTTGTCTCCGCCGTTCAGCGGGGCAATGTCATGGGCACCCAATTCCATCCGGAGAAAAGCGGGGCCGCCGGCATCCGCCTGTTGGAAAATTTCATCAAGACCGACGACCTCAGGGCCCGTGGCCCCGTCCAGAGGCAGGGTGGCGAGCTGTCCAAGCGGGTCATTGCCTGCCTGGATGTCCGGTCCAACGACCAGGGCGACCTGGTGGTGACCAAGGGGGATCAATACGATGTCCGGGAGGATGAAGGGGCCGTGCGCAATCTGGGCAAGCCCGTGGAATTGGCCAAACGGTATTACGAAGAGGGGGCCGACGAGGTGACCTTCCTCAATATCACGGGATTCCGGGATTTCCCCCTGGAGGACATGCCCATGCTCCAGGTCCTGGAGGAAACCTCCAAAAATGTCTTTGTTCCCCTGACCATTGGCGGGGGCATCCGGGACTTCACCGATGCCAACGGCCGCCATTACACGGCCCTGGAAGTGGCCTCCCGGTATTTCCGCTCCGGTGCGGATAAGATTTCCATTGGCTCCGATGCCGTGGCCGTTGCCATGGCCTATCTGGAATCCGGGGAAAAGACCGGGAACAGTGCCATTGAGGAAATTTCCCGGGTTTACGGGGCCCAGGCCGTGGTGATTTCCGTGGATCCCCAGCGGGTCTACGTCAACGATCCGGCCGATGCCCCCAAGCACACCGTGATTCCGGCCGATGAACCCGGTCCCAACGGGGAAAAATATTGTTGGTACCAATGCACCATCCAGGGGGGGCGCAAGGCCGTGGATCTGGATGCCGTGGCCCTGGCCCGGAGCTGTGAAGAGCTGGGGGCCGGTGAAATTCTTTTGAACTGCATCGATAAGGACGGCACCAATTCCGGCTTTGACCATGCCCTGGTTTCTGCCGTGAAACAGGCCGTGACCATTCCGGTCATTGCCAGTTCCGGTGCCGGATGCGAAGACCATTTTTCCGCGGTTTTCAATGAAACCCAGGCCGATGCCGCCCTGGCCGCCGGGATTTTCCACCGCCGGGAGGTGCCCATCCAGGCGGTGACGGACCATTTGAAAACACAGGGAATCCCCGTGCGCATTACCGCCTAACCGCTGGGATTTTTCATCCAGAGGCCCCTGTCCCCTTGCGGACCGGGGCCTTTTTTTATGGAAATTCAACCCTTGAATCCTGTTCAGGATACGTATAGGGTGGGTAACCGGATATGTTGCCCATGAACCCCTTGGTTTAACATGGAATTCCAGCAGAGGAGGAAATGGAGATGAAGCAGATCGTCCTGGTCGTTTGGATCGTCTTTTTGTGTGCCCCCTGGGCCCCGTGCCGGGAATTGAGTTTGGAACGTCCCCCGGGCACCCTTTACGCCACCCTGGAACTTCCCCCAATTTCCGAAGGTCCCCAAGATCCAAGGAGCTCCCCCGCCGCCGTCCTCATCATCGCCGGTTCCGGCCCCACGGACCGGGACGGGAATAATCCCCTGGCCGGATCCAACAATTGCCTGAAACTCCTGGCCCAGGGGTTGGCCCGGGAGGGCATCCCATCCCTGCGTTACGACAAGCGGTTCAGCGGAACCAGCATGCTCCGGGGCATGACCGAAGCCGACATCCGATTTGAAACCTTTATCCAGGATGCCGTGGCCTGGGGGGAAGTTCTGGAACGGGAATGTCCGGGGAAAATCGTGGTGCTGGGCCACAGCCAGGGGGCCCTGGTGGGGGCCGTGGCGGCCCGGCGCCTGGCCGCCGTCGGCTATGTCTCCCTGGCCGGGGCGGGCCGGTCCATTGATGCCGTGATCCGGTGCCAGTTGGAAAAACAGCTCCCCCCGGACCTCTTCCGGGAAAGCTGCACCATCCTTAAAACCCTGCGTCGGGGGGAAATGGTGGAAACGCCCCCGCCGGTGCTGGCTCCCATCTTTCGCCCCACGGTCCAGCCCTTTTTGATCTCATGGATGCAATATGATCCGGTTTCCCAGGTGGAACAGCTGGCCTGCCCCCTCCTGGTGGTCCAGGGCGGGTTGGATGTCCAGGTGGAGGCCTCGGAAGCCGAGGCCCTGGTTCGGGCCTGCCCCCATGCCAGATACCATTTGGTGGGGGGCATGAACCATGTGCTCAAGGATGTTTCCGCCGGGCCCCAGCTCCAGGTCCGATCCTACCGGGAACCCGATCTTCCCCTGGCCCCGGGCCTGGTGGGGGAAATCGCCGCCTTTGTGAAAAATCTGTGATGGGTTTCCATCAAGGGTGGGGCAATACCCCGTTGCAGCATTGGCCCAGGTAGTTGCAGATTTCAATGGCATCGTCAATGAACCAGGCCCCGGTGGACATGCTCCTTTGTGCCGACGGCGGGATTTCTTCTGTTTCCGGGGCCAAAACCAGAACCGGGCTGGACTGATTTTCCGACCCAAGGGCCTCCACAATGGCCGGCCGGGGCCGGGGATAGTCAACGGCAATGGATTCCACCAATTCTCGGGCCTGGGGAGAATAGGCGAAAAAGCCCTCCACCACACCGCAATCCGGGCAGTAATAGGGGCCTTCTCCATCGGTTTTCCAGGGATTGAGCATATATAGTTTATGTTTGGTCATGATTCTTCCTTAAATGGTTGGGGGTTCCGCTTACCTTACCCAATCCCGCTCCGGGATTCAAGGCGGGTGGGGTTTGCCGGGTGAATCGATTTGATCTTACCCTTGGACAAAAAATAAAACAGGGGATGGACCCTAGGCCCATCCCCTGCTTCATTTTTATGGTGTTCGGGGCCAAGGCCTCCGGCGAATTTTGTTATTTGGGTTCCACGGGTCTGCCCACCAGGAACACCAGGCCGAAGACTGCAGCCAGGCCCAGGGGCAGGGCGGCCAGAACCGGCAGGCCCAAGCCCACGGGAATGTAGCCGAAGACCACGGGAGGGCGCCCACGCTGCAGGCATAGACCAGCTGGGTTCTTGTATGGTCGATGTGGTCGCATCCCGATCCCATGGAGGAGAGGATGGTGGTGTCGGAGATGGGGGAACAATGGTCCCCGAAGATGGCGCCGGTGAGCACCGCCCCCACATTCATGAGCAAATAGCCGTGTTCCGGGGAAATGGCATGGGCCATGGGGATGGCCAGGGGCATGAGAATACCCATGGTGCCGTAGGAGGTCCCGGTGGCAAAGGAAATACAGGAGCCCAGGATGAAGATGATGGAGGGCAGGATAAAGACCGGAATCTTATCCGACAGCACGGAGATGAGGAATTTGGCCGTTCCCATTTCCTTGATCACCGAGGAAAGGGACCAGGCCAGCAGCAGGATCACACCGGTGATGATCAGGGATTTTACCCCCTGGACCCAGTGGCCCACGGCCTCTTCCATGGTGAAGAGTTTTTTATAGATCCCCATGGCCATGGCCACGATGGAGGCAAAAAGGGCCGCCTGGAACAGGACCACCGAGGCGTCCGAGGCACCAAAGGCTTCCCGGATGGCCGTGAAGCAGAAGGGGGAATCGTTGAAAAGCTGAATCATGGCGGCATCGTCTCCCCCCATGATTCCGGCCTTACCGTTGACGTAAAAGCCGATGAAGGAGCCGGCAATGAGGGTGACCAGGGGAATAATGGCATTCCACACGGACAATTTAATGCCCGGGGCCGGTTCCAGGTCGGATTCTTCCTTGGAGGTCATGGCGCGGGAACCCCGGGCAATGACTTCCCCGGTTTTCCGGGTCCGGCGTTCGGCCTTGAGCATGGGGCCGAATTCCCGCAGGCTGATGGCGGAGATGACCACAAAGGCCAGGATCAG
>JAKSBM010000821.1 GCA_022361135.1 Desulfobacterales bacterium
CATCTCTCGCCAGTTTACATATGCTAATTTTTCAGATGACATTTAAATCTCCTGAATAAGTGTTTGGATAAACCATTAATATGATTTTACCTATTTAGAATACAGCTCAACGATCAATTGCTCTTGAATGGGCAGCGTGATGTCTTCACGTGCGGGAATGCCTACAACCTGACCTTTGTAATTGTCTTTGTCGATTTCCAGCCACTGGGGAACGCCCCTGCGAACGATGGCTTCCAGGGAATCATTGATAGCCTGAACTTTTTTGCTTTTCTCGCGAAGTTCGATCACATCACCCTTTTTTACCTGATAGGAAGGAATGTTAACCTTTTTCCCGTTAACGGTAAAGTGATTATGACGAACAAAATGTCTTCCCTGGTTTCTGGAGTTTACAAACCCCATGCGGAAAACGGTGTTGTCCAAGCGAGTTTCCAGCAACTGAAGCAGGTTGGTACCGGTGATACCTTTTTTCCGGTCTGCTTTTTTGAAGCAAATCCGGAACTGCTTTTCAGAGATGCCGTAAATTCTACGAACTTTCTGTTTTTCCCGGAGCTGAGTTCCGTAGTCAGAAACCTTGGAGCGTTTCTGTCCGTGTTCTCCCGGGGGATATCCTCTTCTGTCAAAACTGCACTTATCTGAGAAGCAACGGTCGCCCTTCAGAAAAAGTTTCATGTTTTCACGTCTACATTGACGACAAACAGATCCTATGTAACGTGCCAATATTATTCTCCTTTATATCAATGCGATAGTCTTAAACTCTTCTTCTTTTAGGCGGACGGCATCCGTTGTGGGGTACCGGAGTAACGTCTTTAATCATGGAAATGTTAAATCCCAGGGCATGGAGTGCTCTCAGGGCGGACTCACGTCCGGGTCCAGGACCTTTAACATAAACACCGACATTCTTCATGCCGTGTTCCATGGCTTTTGAACCGGCATCCTCAGCAACCAGTTTGGCAGCAAAGGGGGTGCTCTTACGGGAACCCTTGAAACCCTGCATACCAGCACTGGACCAGGAAATGGTATTTCCGTTTTCGTCGGCAATGGTCACAATCGTGTTATTGAAGGTGGACTGAATGTGAACAATACCTGTGGAAATA
>JAKSBM010000548.1 GCA_022361135.1 Desulfobacterales bacterium
GGGAGTGTTCCAATGAATCCATCCAATACACCCAATCCACCCCAATCACCAGGAAAGGCCCACGGCCCCAAGAAGGGAATTAAAGCCTATGCTTTTTTTCTGGCAACCCTGGTCGGCCTGGTGCTTCTCCATTTCATCAACGACGACATGGCGGCCAAGGCCCTGTCCATCACCGGCTATTCCTTGAAGGAAATGCTTTTGGTGATTCCCCCGATTTTCATTCTCCTGGGACTCCTGGATGTCTGGGTCCCCAGGGAAACCATGATGAAATACATGGGAGAAGACTCCGGGATCATGGGGATTGTTCTGGCCCTGGTTTTTGGTTCTGCTGCCGCCGGTCCCCTCTACGGTGCCTTCCCCATTGCTGCAGTCTTCATGAAGAAGGGGGTGAAATTCACCAATATCATGATCTTCATTGGGGCCTGGTCCACCACAAAAATCCCCATGTTCCTCTTTGAAATGGCCTCCCTGGGCACCCCGTTTGCCCTAACCCGCCTGCTCATTGATATTCCGGGAATCATTATCATGGCCCAGATCCTTGGGGCTATCACTCCGCCTCGCACGGTGGCTGAAATCTATGAAAGGGCCAAGCCATAGGGGAAAGCAGAATTTAAAATGGAATGGTTCAGACCTTTCTTCCTGATTTTCAATGGTATTTTCACCATCCTTTAAAATTCTTACCCATGGAGAATCCCCATGGGGTCAAAAACACCGCCTCCAAAGTTTCCAAAAATGATAAAAAATTTAATTAGCCACAGGGTCCAATTTGCTTAAATTTTCCATGGTGAATTTCGAATTTCACATAGTAAAATAAAACCATATTTCGATTTCACAAAACAATTCATTTGGCCCGTTCTTCGTAGCTCCCCCCCATTTCCCCAAATACCCAGAATAAAGTTGACAATTAGCAAACACATGGGGTAGACCCGATTCGTTATCGTTCTTATATACCGGTACACGCCATACCGGAAAAATAAATTCCCATAAGGAGACCGAGTAAATGAAAAAGCCCTGTATACGCATCCCGGCCCTGAGCCTTCACATCATGACCCTGGCAATGGTTCTCTTGATCGGCTTTTGTTATCCGGCCTTTGCAAGAACCGTAAATTTCGGCCATGTGGCCCCGCCCTTCCACGGCAATGCCAAGGGTGTGGATGCCTTTGCCGCCTATGTTAAGGAAAAAACCAACGGCAAAATCAACATTGCCACCTTCCCCTCGGGCCAGCTGGGCGGAGAACGCTCCATGGCCGAACAGGTACAGGCCGGGACCCTTCCCATCGCCTCCATCACCACTGCGGTTCTCCAGAACTTTGTCAAGGAAACGGCCATTCTGGACATGCCCTTCCTTTTCCCCAACCGGGCCACTGCCTATGCCGTGCTGGACGATCCCGAAGTCCAGAAACGCATTTTTTCCTACCTGCCCAAAAAAGGATTCATCGGCATTGGCTGGACTGAAAATGAAATCCGTGACTTTTCCAATACCAAGCGCCCCATCCACACCCCCGATGACATTAAAGGGTTGAAGGTCCGGGTCATGAACTCCCCGGCCTACCTGGATGCCTTCAAGCAATTGGGTGCCTCTCCCGTGGCCATTCCCTTCCCCGAAACGTACAACGCCCTGCAGACCGGCGTCATTGATGCCCAGGAAAACCCGGTGCTGACCTCGGTTCTCATGAAGTTCACCGAAGTGACCAAATATGTGACCAAAACCCAGCATGCCATCACCGAATGCATCATCATCGTGGGCGTGGATTATTGGGAAAGCCTTTCCAAGGATGAGCAGCAGATCTTCCGGGAAGCGGCCAAGGTCTGCATCGACGTGAACCGTTCCGTCAATGCCGAACTCCACACCAAGCTGCCCAAACTGGGAATTTCCATTGATGAATACGCCAAGCAAAAGAACATTGAAATCAAGGAGCTGACGGCCGAAGAACGCGAAGCCTTCCGCACCGCCATGATGCCCATGTACGAAAAGTACCGGAAAAGAATCGGCGGTGATCTCTTTGACTTCATCCTGAATAAAGTGGAAGAACACAAAAAATAAGATCAACCCAATTTCAGTTGTGACATTCAGGCCGAAGGGATTTCCCCTTCGGCCCTTTGTCGCTTTGTCGGTTTAGGAGAAAAACATGTTAGACCGCATCCATCGGATGGAAAATTTCATTCTGGTCTGGACCATTCTGGGACTGGCCCTCATCGGCTTTGTCCAGGTATTCACCCGCTACCTGTTCAATTACAGCTTTACCTGGTTTGAAGAATTGGGCCGCTACGTGGGCGTATTCATCGCCTTCCTCGGGGCTGCCATCGGGGTCCGCACGGGCAGCCATTTTACCATGGACCTCATTGTGGCCAACCTGTCCCGGGCCTGGCGACGCCCCATTCGCCTTTTTACCCATCTGCTTTCATCGGGTTTCTTTGTGATTGTGGCTTGGTACTCCTATAAAACCGTCATGCGCATGTATGGATATGAAACCACCTCTCCCACCATGGAAATCCCCATGTACCTGGCCTATATGCCCATTCCGGTCTTTTCCGTGGTCATTGCCCTGAGATTCTGCATCCAGGGTATTCTTCAATTTAAAAAGGATTCGGAGGTGGCCCAATGATTCTCACCATCTGCGCCTGTTTTGCCGGTCTTCTGCTGCTGGGGGTTCCCATTGCCGTGATCCTGGGGGTGACCACCCTGGTTTCCCTCTTCTTCTTTGCGGGAACGCCCTTGACCATCATCACCCAACAATTGTTCAATGCCCTGGATAAATTTGTCCTTTTGGCCATCCCCTTTTTCATCCTGGCCGGTTCCATCATGACCCACGGGGGGATTGCCCGGCGCCTCATCGCCTTTGTCAACGCCCTGGTGGGATGGATCCCCGGTGGTCTGGCCGTTGCCGGGATCCTGGCCTGTATCTTTTTTGCCGCCATTTCCGGCTCTTCCCCGGCCACGGTTGTGGCCATTGGCTCGGTGATGATCCCGGCCCTGATCAAGGCGGGCTACGGGGAAAAATTCTCCCTGGGCCTGATCACGGTCTCCGGCTCCCTGGGGATTGTCATCCCCCCCTCCATTCCCATGATCCTCTATTGCCTGGTCATGAATGTTTCGGTTGCGGAAATGTTCATGGCCGGTGTATTGCCGGGGCTTCTCATTGGCCTGGCATTGATCATCTACACGGTGATCATCGCCAAAAAACACGATTGGAAAATCCATAAAAAAGCCTCCATGGAAGAAATCCTCACCACGGCCAAAGACGGGATCTGGGCCCTTTTTCTGCCCTTCATCGTCCTGGGCGGAATCTATTCCGGCATGTTCACCCCCACGGAGGCGGCGGCGGTTTCCGTCATCTATGCCCTGGGTGTGGAAATGTTCATTTATAAGGAATTCGGCTTTAAGCAGATCACCCAGGTGTGTGAGGAGGCCGCCATTCTCTCGGCCTGCCTGCTCTTCATCCTTTCCACGGCCATGACCTTCATCTGGCTGTTGACCGCGGAACAGATTCCCCAACAGCTGGCCGATATCATCATCCAGCATATCCAGAGTCCCTGGATGTTCCTGCTGACGGTGAATATTCTCTTTCTCATCCTGGGATGTTTCATGGACGACGTATCGGCCATGCTCATCCTGGCGCCCATTTTCCTGGAAACCCTGAACCGCTACGGCATCGACCTGGTCCACTTTGGTGTGGTCATGGTCCTCAACATTCAAATGGGCATGCTCACGCCCCCCTTTGGCCTGAATCTATTTGTCTCCTCGGGTATCACCAAGGAACCCCTCATCA
>JAKSBM010000320.1 GCA_022361135.1 Desulfobacterales bacterium
AAACAGAACTTACGGAGTCATGCTGATGCAGGATCAATGGGATCTCATCGTCATCGGCGCCGGCCCCTCCGGTCTCAACGCCGCCTCAGCCGCGGCGGAAAACGGACTGGAAGTCCTCCTGGTGGATGAGCAGGAGATGCCCGGCGGTCAAATCTATCGCAAACTTCCGGCGGACAACGCCGAACACCGTTTTCTACAGGCCGAAGACCGGGAAAACGGCATGGCCATTATCCGGCGCTTCCATGAATCCGGCGCCCAATACCAGCCCCACACCACGGTATGGTTTGCCGAGCCCGGACGCATCATCGCCTCCTGCAACGGAGAATCCAAAGCATACAAGGCCCAATACCTGGTGGTGGCCACCGGCGCCATGGAACGGCCCGTCCCCTTCAAGGGCTGGACCCTTCCCGGTGTCATGGGCGCCGGTGCCTCGGACATCCTCCATAAGGATGCCGGCATCCCCCCCCAGGGGCCGGTGGTCATTGCCGGAAACGGTCCCCTGATTCCCCTGGTGGCCTCCCATCTCGTGGCCCAGAAGGTGGAAATCTCCGCCATTCTGGACACCTCCCCCTGGCCAATAAATTCACCTCCATGCTGGCCCTGCCCCGGGCCCTCCAGGACATCCCCTTCCTCCTCAAGGGGGCAAAGATGATGTCCAAGGTCATCCTCTCCAAAACCCGGATGATTTCCGGGGTGAAACAGATTGATGCCCAGGGGGACGACATTTTGAACCGGGTGGTGGCCCATACGGACAAAAAAAGCCACATCTTTGACGCCGCCACCCTTCTGGTCCACAATGGGGTTATCCCCAGGACCCATTTTTCCCGGATGATGGGCATGGAACATGCCTGGGACGCCCGCCAGCGGTATTGGTACCCCAAAACCGACAAAAACGGGAAATCCAGCCTGGACCGGGTCTATGTGGTGGGGGACACCGCCTATGTCCACGGGGCCCAGGCCTCGGCCTGCAAGGGCAGCTTGGCCGGAATTGCCGTGGCCCTGAACCTGAATATGATCGGTGGGGATGAAGCCCGAAACCAACGGGCCAAGGTCCAGAGGGAATTGAACAAGGCATTGGCCCCCCGGGGCTTTGCAGATGCATGGTTTGCCCCCGCCAAAACCCTGTACACCGTGGAAGACGATACCCTGGTCTGCCGGTGCGAAGGGGTGAAGGCAGCGGACATCCGCCGGGCCGTGGCCGAAGGCTGCCACGAAGTCAACGACATCAAGGTGAGAACCCGGTGCGGCATGGGCCCCTGCCAGGGACGCATGTGCGGACCGGCACTGGCGGAAATCGCGGCCCAGGCCCTGAACCGCCCCGTTCCCCAGGTGGGTGCCTTGAATATCCGGCCCCCTGTGCGGCCCATTCCCTTCAAGGAAATCTGCAGCCTGGCCCCGGAGCACACCATCCAATAAGAAATGAGGAAATGACTCCGGATTCACCCCGCCGGAGCCGGACACCGGCAGCAATGCCGGCAGTAAGGAGAATACATATGACAAAGATACTCAAGGGCGGCACCCTGTACTACGATACCCCGGTGGGGGTCCTCTGCCTGGAATCCATGTTTCCCAAACCCCCGGGGCACCTGCGGAACCCCACCACATTTAAATTTCCCGTGGTCTGTTCCGTGGTCCGAGGGGTGGACATTCCCAAACTCCTCTTCGATCCCACACCCGATCTGCTGGAGCCCTTCATTGAAGCGGCCCGGCAATTGGAGCGGGACGGGGTGAAGGCCATCACCGGCTCCTGCGGATTCCTGGCCCGATTCCAGCCCCAGATTGCCGACGCCGTCAACGTCCCGGTTTTCATGTCCTCCCTGGTCCAGATCCCCCTGGTCCGCCTCTTCCATGGAGAAAACGCCGGCATTGGGGTCCTCACCGCCTCGGCAAAGGCCCTGACCCAGGAACATTTCCAGCAGACCGGTTCCGACATGGACCAGGTGGTGGTCAAAGGCATGGAAGGCTTCCCCGAATTCTGGGAAACCATCATCGAAGGCAAACGCAACGACTTTGACATGGAACGGCTGGAAAACGAAATTTGCCAGGCCGCCGCCGAATTGGTGGAAGGCCATGGCCTGGACGCCCTGGTCCTGGAATGCACGGATCTCTCCGCCTTTTCCCATGCCATCCAGGAGCGGGTCAAGGTCCCGGTCTACGACATTGATTCCCTGGTGGAATACGCCCGCTATGCGGTCCAGCGCCGCCCCTACCCCCACATTTGATTTCCATTCCACTCTGCACATGGAAAAACAGCAATGGCCGGTACACCCCGTGGTGTACCGGCCATTTTCATTTCTACCCTTGGAAACTGCTCGGCAACAAGTTTGGGTTCAACCATCCCCGTCATTTACCCCGAACATTCCCATGGTACCAACCAGATGGGTATTTCCAATCCGGCGACGGCAGGAGGAGGATTCCGCTGCCATCACCTGGACCTCCGGGTGTGATTGGCTAATCCGACAATCAACCGTGTTGGAGAGGGGGTTAAAAGAAATCAATGAATCACAATAAATGCCATGTTCAAAACAAGAGATCCAAGACAGCTCCGGCCTAGTGCCAGGAAACATACCTCACCTGGGAAAGGGCAAAAATCTGATTCAGGATCCCCTGCTTATCCCGGATGCGGCGACTCTTCACATCAAAGACCAGAACCTGTTCCTCCTGGATACCGTCCACGGAAATCAGGGTATTCTGCACCCGGAGGGGGTGGGCCTTGAGGATGCGCCGGCAGGCCCGTTCCATGTCCTCGGAGCCGTCCAAGCCGGCCTTCACCGTGATCTGACCATATTTATTGGACGGGATGCAATGGCCGATGGGATGGAGGCCGATGAGGACAAAGAGGGCCACGCAGGTGGCCATGACCGCCGGGACATAGAGGCCCAGCCCCACGATGATCCCGATGGCCGCCACAAACCAGATGCAGGCGGCCGTGGTCAGCCCCCGGATGAGGTCCGTGGACTTGAGGATGGTTCCCCCGCCCAGAAAACCGATGCCGGTGACAATGCCGGCGGCGATGCGCCAGGGGTCGATCCGGAAGACCGATTCCGCCCCCTGGGTCGTAAAGGCATGTTGCACCGTCTGGGAACAGGCCATGATGATGGTGGCCCCCAGGCAGACCAGGATATGGGTCCGCAACCCGGCCGCCCGGCCGTGGAACTGGCGTTCAATGCCCACCACACCACTGAGGGCGGTGGCCAGAAGCAACTTGGTAATCAATTCCCCATACATGGGAGATAAATCCAGCATGATGATATCCTTTCCATAAAAAATACAACACCCATGGGGATACCCACGGGATTCATTAACATTCTAATTTTCAGGGAAAAATCAGATCAGAGCGATCCGGGCAAGGAGAGAGAAATGGTTCAACAGACCCCACATATTTTCCACTAAAACCATACCACGGCCAGCGGTGAAGTCAAGGGAGACACCATCAATTTTATTAAGTATTTTATATACTTATGGGAGTCATTCGAAAAATTAATCGCCAAAATCCCAGGCCCGACGAACCTCCTCCACCAGGGCCGGGTCCATGTGCTGTTTCAGGGCAATGGAAGAGGTCTCCACGGCAATGGCCACAAAGAGCCCCGAGAGAATAAGACCCAGCCAGGCCAATACCACGGTGAGCACACGGGCCCGCCTCCCCATGGGCCGGATATCCCCATAGCCCACGGTGAGGGCCGTGATAAAGGTCCAGTACAGGGAATCGAACCATGACCAGCCCTCCATGCGCCCCACCACCTGCCCCAGTACGATGATTATACCGCCCAGGAGCAGCAATAACGGGGACATGAGATAGACCCCCAGGAACAACAATTGAAAAAACATCAATGAAAAGGCCATGGAACCTCCCTGGATAACGGCGATGTTGGAATTCTACCTCCACATTTACTATAAAGCCGTGTTTTTTCTGTCAAGGCCCGCCCGGGCCTGCGGATCTTACTTGACTTCCACCGGGAGCTTAATTACCCTCTTGCCCAGCGCATTCCAGCGCCAAGAGCTAAATTCAACACCCAAGACAAGGAAAAACCATGCAGTATCGGAAAATGCCCCAATTGGACATTCCCCTTTCCGCCCTGGGATTCGGGTGCATGCGCCTGCCCTGCCACCCAGACGGCAGCCTGGACCAGCCCCGGGCCATTGCCCAGATCCGCCAGGCCATTGACCAGGGCGTCAACTACCTGGATACGGCCTGGCCATACCATGGCGGCCAAAGTGAAACCCTGGTGGGCAAGGCCCTGGAAGACGGATACCGGGACAAGGCATTCGTGGCCACCAAACTCCCCTCCTGGATGGTCCGGGACCGGGCCCACATGGACGACTTCCTCACCCGACAATTGACGGCCCTGCAAACCGACTGCATTGATTTTTACCTCATCCATAACCTGGCAGGCCCCATGTGGGAAAAACTCAAATCCTGGGGGGTGCGCGACTTCCTGGACCAGGCCCGGGCCCAGGGGAAAATCAAATATGCCGGTTTTTCCTTCCACGGCCAATTGGACGATTTTAAAACCATTGTGGACGATTATGACTGGGAATTCTGCCAGATCCAGTACAACTTCCTGGACCAGGATTTCCAGGCCGGCACCCGGGGGCTGAAATATGCCGCGGAAAAAAATCTGGGTGTCATTGTCATGGAGCCCCTACGGGGCGGCAGCCTGGCCCTGCCCCAGCCCCCGCCGGACGTGGCCGCGGTCTGGGACCAGGCCCCCACCAAGCGCAGCCCCGTGGAATGGGCATTGCGATGGGTCTGGGACCACCCGGAAGTCACCGTGGTCCTTTCGGGGATGAACCAGGAAGACCATGTGGCGGAAAACATGGCCATTGCCCGCAACGCCGGCCCCCATTCCCTGGATCCCGGGGAAAAGGAATTGATCCAGAAGGCCGCCGACACCTATAAAAATCTCATGAAGGTGGGGTGCACCGGCTGTGAATACTGCCTGCCCTGCCCCATGGACGTCCACATCCCCGGGGCCTTCAACTGCCTTAACCACCGCCACCTTTTCAAAAATGAAGAAGAGGCAAAATTCCTCTATGCCGTGCGTTGCGGCGGCATCTTCAACGCCGGTGAGGAGGGCTATGCCTCCCGCTGCGTCCAATGCGGTGAATGCCTGGACAAATGCCCCCAGCAGATCCCCATCCCCGAAATGCTGGAAATGGTGGTGGCCGACCTGGAAGACGACCGACTCCGGGACCGCCTGGCCGCCGGAAAAAAACGACTCAATATGGAATAAGGAGCCCCCATGTACTTTCTCGGCATTGACATTGGCAGTCTCTCCTGCGACGCCGTGGTGATCGATGAAAATAAAACCCTGCTCTCCCATGCCGTCATCCCCACCGGGGTACGGAACATCGAATCCATTGAACGGGTCAAGGCCCGGGTCATGGATCAAGCCGGCATCGACCAAGCCAAAATCCAGGGCCTGATCTCCACGGGCTACGGCCGGGCCCGGGTGGAAGGCCGCACCGGTGCGGTCACGGAAATCACCTGCCATGCCAAGGGCATTGGCCATCTCCTCCCGGGCACCCGGGTCCTCATCGACATCGGGGGACAGGATTCCAAGGCAATTTTCCTGGACGAACAGGGAAACGTGGCCGACTTTGCCATGAACGACAAATGCGCCGCCGGAACCGGCCGCTTCCTGGAAGCCATGGCCCGGGTCCTGGAGGTGGACATGGATGAACTGGGGGTATTGGACCGGGATGCCACAGCCGATCTCACCCTCAGCTCCATGTGTACGGTATTTGCCGAAAGCGAAGTGGTTTCCCTCATCGCCAACGGCACGGAACAGCGGGAAATCGCCCGGGGCCTGAACCGGGCCATTGCCTCCCGCACCGCCGCCCTGGTGAAACGGGTGGCCCGGCACCCCGAAGGCCTCCCCGTGGCCATGTCCGGCGGGGTGGCCCGGAATCCCGGCGTGGTCCGGGCCATTGCCGAGGCCCTGGATATTCCATCGGTTGCAACCCCGGAGGAGCCGGATATTGTGGGTGCCCTGGGCGCAGCCCTCATTGCCCTGGACCGGACCGGCAAATAAATACCATTTTCTTAGATTTGAATTAACCCCGGGGGGGGCCAAGCCTCCCCCGAACCCAAGGAAAGACCATGTTTCACCAAACATTTGGATCCATTCTCCCCCCGCCCACGGCCTAACCCTTCGGCTGTGGTGGTCATGGACATTGCGTTCCCCCCGTTCCAACACGGGAAGGTAGAACTGCGTCCATGCCCCTGACGATTTTTCAGTCCCGAATATTTCACAACGACCGCGCCCCTTGGGGTGAACGGCCCCGCTGATTCTGCCGAAGGCCGGCGCCACTGGATTACGAAATTCCATGCCGCCCCGGCATCTCCGGCCAATCCACCCATTGAAATATCCGGGAGAAATTCCAGGAGAATTCCAAATGTTGCGTTCCACATGGCCGCTGTGCGCGGCCGCATTTCTACTGATGTTCGGCGTGGGGATGATTGTCTCCCTGCTCCCCATGAAACTCATGGCCCTGTCCCATGGCCCGGTCCAGGTGGGATACCTGGCCTCGGCCTTTGCCCTCACCTTTGTCCCGGCCCAACTCCCCGTGGGAAGACTGGCCGGAAAATGGGGCTTTCGCCCCCTCATCTGCCTGGGCTACGCCATCAGCGCCCTGGCCGGTTTCCTCTATTTCACGGCCCAGACCCCGGCCCAGCTCTTGGCTGCACGCATGCTCCAGGGATTGGGGGAAGCCCCCCTCTGGTCCCTGGCCCCGGCCCTTCTGGCCATTGAACATCCCCGGCAAAGGGGTCGGGCCATGGGCATTTACAATGCCGCAGTTCACACCGGCCTCACCCTGGGCAGCCTCAGCGGCATGGGGTTGATTCCATATTGCGATACCCAACTCTTTTTCCCCATCCACGGAGGACTCTGTCTGACCGGGGCCCTGGTGACCCGGATCTGGGTGATGGAACCCCGGCGCCACCCCGCCCCCGCCCGGACAAAGGCCCCATCCACAACCATGGAAACCCGGATCCTTTTCCTGGGCATCCTCCTCTACGGTGCCGGCTACGGCCTCTTTGTCACCACCATCCCCGGATACCTGGTGACCCATCGGGGATTGAACCAGGCCACCATAGGTCTTTTCTTCACCCTGTTTTACCTGGGAATCAGCCTGTCCCAGCCCCTGGCCGGCCACATCTCCGACCGCCGGGGGAGCAAACCGGTGATCCTGGGAAGCCTGGTCCTGATCCTTCCGGGCATGGCCCTGTTCCACAATCTGTCCCTGGTCCCTGCCATGGGATTGTTGACCGTGTCGGCCCTGGGGCTGGGAAGTTTCTGCGTGGCCAGCCTGGCCCGGCTCAACCAGGGCATCCGGGATGATCTCAAGGGATGGATATCGGGATGCTTCTACCTCTTCTGGGGCCTGGGATATTTTTCCATCCCCCTGGCCATGGGGGTGGTGGAGGAAATGGGAATGGGACAGGCCGGGTTCGGCCTGCTGAGCCTGGCATGGCTCCTCACCCTGGGGGCTGCGGTCCGGGTATTGGATTAAATCCCAAGGTCATGGGCCTGGATCACAACCGGGCCCATGACCGGCCCATCAGGAGAGGGCCAATGAAAGGCAATATTCCCCGGAATCGGGGTCCCGGTCCAGGGAAAAACCCAGCCCCTGGCCCATGTGGATCATGGCTTCATTGGTGTGCATGACAGGACCCACAACCCGTTCCAGCCCCAGCTTCCGGGCAGCGGCCAAGGCCCGGGTCAACAGGACCTTGCCCAACCCCTTGCCCTGGAAATGGTCGGAAACCACAATGGCGAACTCCCCAATGCGATCCCGGGTAAAAAAGACAATCCGGGCCACCCCCACCAATTGCCGTTTCCCGGCAGGGCCGACAAAGGCACACAGGGCCACCTCCCGGTCGTAGTCGATCTGGGTGAGGCGGACCAGCAGACTTCTGGGAATCTCCTTCAGGGGCGAGAAAAACCGCCGGAGGATGGTTTCCCGGGAAAGGGTCTTAAAAAGATCCAGGGCCGGACCGGCATCCCCGGGACGGATGGGCCGGAAAAAATAAGCCGTCCCCTGGGGATCGGACCAGGTCGACTCCTGCCACCAGGGGTAGGCGGAGATGATAAGCTGGCTGGACGGGGGTTGATCCGAGGGCACCAGGGTGATTCGGACGGAGGTGGGAATCAGCCGCCCCCGGGACACCCGGATGGGATTGAGGCGCAGCCGGACCAGCTGGGGATAGTCGGTGATAAGCCGGGAAACCAGGATCAGGTATTCCTCCAACAGGACCAGATCCACGGCCCGCACCCGGCCATAGCCCTTGAGGAGTTGGGAAATCCGGGTGGCATGGATGGCCCGTCGGGCCAAAAGCCGGTTCAACGGCGGCAGGGCCACGGCCCGGTCCTGGATCACATGGGTGTAAATCCCCCCCAGGCCAAACCGGATCACCGGGCCGAAGTGGGGGGTGTTCACCGCCGAGATCTCCACCTCAAAATCAGCGCCCTCCCCCCTGGTTTCTTTCCCCAGGGGAATACCATAGGCATGCAACAATTCCCGGGCCTCTCCCCGGGACAATTCCACAGCCCGCTGGGTCCCGCCCCGGTTCAATGCCCCGTCAATGCAGGCACCGGCCCGATCCCGGTCAATGGGAAACCGCTTGTCCGTGGTATAGGGAATCTCCTGGAGCAGGGAGAGGTTCCGGCCATAGCGATGGAGGTTCACAAAGGCCTTCACCGCCTGCTCCGGGGTCCCATAGGAAACAATGCCCCGGGTATTGAAAATTTCCCGGGCCCCTTTCACATTTTTCCCCCCCAGCCAGGCCGTGAATACGGGAAAGGGGGTGGCGGTCATGAGTTCCACCAAAGGGCGGGCAATGGCCGTGCAATCCTGGGTGCCCAGGGGGGAACTTAAAATGAGAAGGCCGTCGATTTCCGAGGCCTGGATGCAGATTTCCACCACCTTGACAAAGGTCTGGGGCCGGGTGGCCCGGTCCAGCTCAATGGGATGGCTCCGGTTCCAGCCCTGGTCCCCGGTGACCCGGTCCAGGGCCTGGACCGTGGATCGGTCCAGCCGGGCCGGGGAGAGGTCGTGGCGGCCCAGGGCATCGGCGGCCAGGGTCCCAACGCCCCGGGCATTGGACACAATGGCCAGGCGGGGCCCCCGGGGACGGGGCTGGCGGGCCAGGAATGCGGCACAGTCAAAAAGGTCCTGGATGTCGTGGACCCGGAGAATCCCGGCCCGCTGGAAGGCCGCATCCACCAATTCATCCTCGCTGCCCTGGACCCGTTTCCGGGTCCGTCCCGATTTCATGGCAATGATGGGCTTCACCCGGGAAACCGCCCGGGCCGCGGACATGAATTTCCGCATGGGCCCCAGGCTCTCCACGCACATGAGGATGCTCTCCACCCGGGGAAGGCTCCCCAGGTAATCCAACATGTCCGGCACATCCACATCCAGTTCCGACCCCAGGCTCACCAGGTGACTCACCCCGACATCCCGGGCCAGGGCCAGGTCCAGCACCGATGTGGCCACGGCCCCGCTCTGGAAAATGAAGGCGATCTTCCCGGCCCGGGGGGGCTGGAAAAGGATCCCGGCATTGAGGCGATCATGGGAACTCACCAGGCCCACGGAATCCGGCCCCAGGATCCGCATGCCCGAAGTCCGGGCCAAATGGGCCAAAGCCCGGCATTTCTCCCCCCGCAACGGATCGGGACGGGAGGCGGAAATAATGAGGCAGCCCCCAACGCCCCGGTCTGCACAGGCCCGGGTCACATCCACCACCTGGTCCATGGGAACGGCGACCAGGGCCAGATCCGGCACCCGTTCCAAATCATCCACCCGGGGGACCACGGGCAGGCCCATGAGGGAATCATATCCGGGATTGACCAGGGCGATCTCTCCGGCAAATCCCCCGGCCCTCAGGTTTTCCACAATAACCCGACCGGCCCGGCCCGCTTTGCCGCTGGCCCCGATCACGGCAATGGATTTGGGGGAAAACATGCGATCCAAATGTTCAATGCCCATGGCCACCCCCCCACCGGGAAACGGCCATGTAAAATCCACGATAAAGGCCCCGGGAGAGCCGGACCGATCTTGAGACATATTCCAGGAGCTTCACAAAATCCTCCTTGGCTTCATAGATTGGGTATGATTT
>JAKSBM010000301.1 GCA_022361135.1 Desulfobacterales bacterium
AAATAGCCCCAGTTGGATCATGGGGTGGTTAAAGGCCAGGCTCCAGACCATGAAGGCTGCAAAGGCCAGAAGTTTGGCCCGGATGTCCAGGGTTTCCAGTATGGATTTCATGCCGTCTTCCCCTGTGGGGCTGAAATGCCGGCCCGGGCCAGAAGGTCTCCATGGCTGTGAAGTTCGTCCACGGGGCTGTCCAGGATGATTTTTCCCCGGTCCATGAGGGCCAGCCGCTGGGCATGGGCCAGGACCAGGTTCAGGTCATGGGAAATAAAAAGGATGCTGGTGCCTTGGGCATGGCGGTTTTGGATCAGTTCCATGACCCGGGCTGCACCTTCGGGGTCCAGCCCGGTGGTGGGTTCGTCCACGATGAGGATGGCCGGGTCCAATGCCAGGATGGAGGCCACGGCAATCATTTGGCGCATGCCCTTGCCCAGGGTGAAGGGATGGTGGCTGCGCACGGATGCCAGGCCGGTCTGGTCCAGGGTCTGATCCACCCGGTCCTGGATTTCCCTTTTGTCCAGGCCCCGGTTGGAAAGGCCAAAGGCGATTTCCTTTTCCACCGAGGATTCAAAGATCTGGTGATCGGGGTTTTGGAAGACAAAGCCCACGGTGCGGGTGAGTTCCTTGGATTTGAAATCGGTGATGTCCCGGTCCAGGATTTGGATTTTTCCGGGACCACAGGGGATCAGGCCGTTGAGGTGTTTCACCAGGCTGGTTTTTCCGGCTCCGTTCCGGCCCATGAGGGCGGTGAATCCGCCCCGTGGCAGGGTGAGACCGGCCCGGTTGAGTATGGGATGGGCCCCGTTGTAGCTGAAATCCAGGTTGTTGATTTTCACCGCCGCTGCCGTGTCCGTCGGCCTGGGCCGGGGGCGGGGAAGTTGGATCCGGGGTGGGGCCGGGGCTCCCTTCCGGGGACCGGCATAGGCGCAGCGGCCCTGGTCCAGGACCAGGAGTTGGTCGATGAGATCCCCCATTTCATCCAGCCGTGAATCCACAATGACCAGGCTGGTTCCCCGGTCCTTGAGTCGGCGGAGCAGGGCATAGAGTCGGGCCCGGCCGTCCGGGTCCAGCTCCGAGGCCGGGTCGTCCAGGATGAGGAGGCGGGGGCGGGTCATGAGGGCTCCGGCCACGGCCAGCCGTTGCTTTTCCCCCCCGGACAATTCCATGGTGGCCCGTTCTTCGTATCCGGCCATGCCCACCGCTTCCAGGACCCTGGGGATTTCCTCCCGGATTTCTTCGGCCGGCACCAGGAAGTTCCGGGGGCCGAATGCCAGGTCTTCGAAAACGGTGCGGCCCACGATTTGCACCTCGGGGTCCTGGAGGACCAGTGCGGTTTCCCTGGAGAGGGTCTGGGCCCGGAATTGGGAGACATCCTTTCCCAGGGTGTGGATGCTGCCCGAGAGTTTTCCCTCCCGGGCCTGGGGGATGAGTCCCTTGAGGCAGAGGCAGAAACTGGTTTTTCCCGATGCGGCCGGACCGGTGACGGCCAGGGCATGGCCGGTTTCCAGGGTCAGGGAAATCCCGTCCAAACAGGGGCGGTCTGCTCCCTTGTATTGGAAGCGAAGTTGGGAGATGTCGAGGGCCGTTGCCACGGGATGTCCTAAATGAGTTTTCCGGCCTTGACCACCCGGTGGGCCAGAACCGCCATGATTACATTGATGGCAGATCCGGTCAAAAGAAAGGGAATGGTACCCAGCACCGCACCCATGCCCCCCACAAAATACATGGTGAAGGCGGAAACAATGCCGTTGAGGAGGATGGCGACGGCGGCCCCGGGGATCCGGCCCAGCTTTTGGGTGATCCAGCGGAAAAGGATGACCCAGACGGCCAATTGGATGCCGATGAAAAGGTGGAGCGGGATGCCCAGGGGAAAACCCACAATGCCGGCGGTGAGCAGATGGCCCATGAAAATCACCCCGGCCCCTTCCAGGGCTCCGAAGGCCAGCCCGCAGAAATAGCCCGGGGCCGAGTCCAGCCCGATGGTTCCCACGGGGCTGGGGATTTTGATCAGTGCGCCCACGGCGCTCAGGGCAATGAATACGGCCATGTAGGCCACCCGTTTCACGGACAGGGTCTGGGTGTTGAGGTCTCCGGTGGTCTGGGGTTCAGAAGGCATGATCCATCCTTTATATGAGGGTGCCCACCTGGACCAGGGGCAAGGCGGCCATGGCCGTCCGGGTCAGGGGGCGGTTACTTGTGAAAATGGCGCAGGTGGAAGGACCGGCACTCTGGGTGAAATCGGGTTGAGGGGAGGCCTTGGTGGGGGGATCCGGCTGGAATCGGGTGCCCACTCCATGGGCCAGGCTTTGGGCTTCGGCCCCGATGCCCCGGGACCCCACGGGGAGAATCTCCCCCAGGCCTTCCATGGCCAGCAATTCTTGGATCTGGGCCGTGCCGATGATCTCCTCTGCCTTGGCATTTGCCACGGCTTCCCCCACCCGGGGCAGACCCAGGCAATAGACCCGGTCTCCGGGACGGGAGGTGCCAATGCGCAGTGCCTCCCGGGAACAGGTGCCGGTGACACCGATGCCCAGGCCGGTCTGGTCCGGGGCAAAGTTTTTTTCCGTGGAAATGGCCAGGTTGATGTGGGGAAAACCGGCCAGGGTTAATTCTTTTCGG
This sequence comes from Desulfobacterales bacterium, assembly GCA_022361135.1. Next base: position 2,617 of record JAKSBM010000301.1, read on the forward strand.
ATGCCGTCCACAATGGCGGCTCCCGTGGGATGGGGCTCCGACGAAATGGCAGCGGTCATCACCCGGGGCCGGGCCCCGGTGCAGAGGATTTCCATGAGGGCCACCCGGGCCGTGAGTTGCCCCACCAATTGGGGGGGGACCTTGAGCTGGTCCAGGGGTTTGTCCCCAATGGCGCCGCAGGAGTCACAGGCCGTGACCAGGCAGATGCCCGCATCCAGCATATTCACTTCAACGTCCCGACCCTTGTATCCCATGGGGGTTATCCTTACATCATTGGTTTTTCTAAACATATCCCGGGGTTGCCCCGGGAACGACCTTGAAACCTACTCAAAAGCCTGGGAAATGTCAATATGGATTCCGGTAGATGGAACAAAAGGAACCCCTGATTGGGGTGCATTTCAGGGAGATACCGGGAATTTTTCGGAATGGATTTTTTCCATTAGACCTTGAGCTGGATCCCGTCCATGTAGGTGAGGTTTTTACACCATTTGCTGATGTAGCTGTCCCCCTGGGAAATCATGAGGAGCCGTTCCAGGCCGAAGCCCATGCCCACCCAGGTATCGTGGATCCCCCAGGCTGCGTCCAGGGCATGGGGGCCCATGGCGCCGGAGGACACCTCCACCCGGTTGGGGCCGGCCACCATGTCCAGGGTGGAGCCGTAGACCTTGGAATCTTCGCTTTCAAATTCATAGTCGGTGAGGCCGGCCGTGTCGGCCACCAGTTTGGCCCAGCGTTTGAGGTTGGCGGCCCGGTCTTCTTCGGGCAGGCCCATTTCCACCAGGTTGAGCATGGTGAATTCACTGTTGTGGCGGGAGCCGTCACTTTCCTTGCGGAAGCAGGAGCCGATTTCAAAGAAGCGCACCGGCCATTTTTTCTGCCGGGCAAAATCCATCATCAGGCTGTATAGGTTGGGGGCCAGCATGGGGCGGAGGCATTGTTTATTGCTCACCCAATAGACCTGGTGGAAGAGGGGATGATTTTCATCAATGGTCATCTTGGCCAGGGCATGTTTGGAGATGAGGGTGGGGGTGGTCACCCGCATGAATCCTTCCGCGGTCAATGCCTGGGTGAGGCGTTGTTTTAACCCATCCATTTTAGCGGGGCCGCCCTGGGCCATGCGCTGGTGGAGTTGGGCCTTTTCTTCCTTGACCCGTTGTTTTTCCATGGTCTGGAAGGCCTTGTCCCGTTCCGGGGCCGTGGGGAATTCCTGTTCCAGGGTGGTCTGGTCCAGCCCCAATTCCCGGAGGCGTTGGTTCTGGGTGGGGGTCCAGGTGTAGGTTTTATCTGCCATGGGGAATCTCCTTTTCGTGGGGCGTGCATTCATCTGCGATGAGGTGGACGGCCATGGCCGCAACCCCCAGTTCCAATTTGTCGTGGAGCCAATGGGGGGCCAGCAGGGCACGGGCCTGGGCACCGGCCCCCCGGGGCACTCCGGGGGCTGCCACGGCCCGGGTATGGGAAAGCATCTCCGGGGGGAGGGTGTCCGCCGCGGGGGTGGCTTCGATGATATAGGGTGCCTGTTCCAGGGCCCGGGCCAGATCCGTGGTGGGGGTGGCGTCCACCGGGTAATTTGATTTTAAGTCTTGGGCCAGTTCCCTGGCCGGCGTTGGATCAATGTCGTGGAGAAAGACACGGGCCCCCCGGGCGGCCAACTCATGGGCGGCGGCGTGGCCAACGGGACCGCAGCCCATGACCAGGGCGGGCTTGTCGCAAATCTTTCCGGCCATGAGGTCCAGGGCTGCGGCATATATCTTTCCCGTGTTAAAGCTGTTGTCTGCCACCCGCCCGGTTGCCAGGTTCACCCCGATGAATTGAAAATCATCGGCCATGAAAATGGCCTGGGCTTTTTGGCTGTATGCCCGGGCCAGTCCTTGGACATCGGGCCGGGGGGCCACCCGGGCGGGAATGCCCAGAAAATTAAGGATTCCGGCCACGGTGGCGGAAAAATCGGTGATGATGCCCTCCCCGGCGGTCACTGGAACGACCCGGGTTTCCAATCGGGCCAGGGCCTGTGCGGCCTGGGTTTCATCCAGGTTCCAGGCGTGGCAGGCAATGCCCAGCAGGCCCTTGCCCGTGGCCGCGGCCAGCCGCTGATCATGGGCGGTGATTTCCGGGGAAATGTGGCGGATGTCCCCATGGGTCAGGCGGGTCATGGATTATTCTCCTCCGGATTGGTTCAGGCTGCGGATGCGCCGGTAGCAATCCCGGCGGTTTCGGTCCAGGGTTTGGGGATCCGGGGCAATGAAGACCAGGGTGGCCACCCATTCGGTTTTCCCGGGGGCATAGCTGGTCAGGGCTTCGGTGGCCCCGAAAAAATCGGTTTCCCAGGTCAAGGGTCCGTCCGTGGCCATGATGTGTTCCCCCAGGACTTCGATTTCCAGGGGGTTGACCTGGATGTGTTCCACCACGGCATGGGCGGGTGATTCCGTGGGGTGGGCAAGGGGCGGTGCCGCCGGAACAAAGGTTTGGGCCAGCAATTCCACCATATTGATGCCGGTGGAGGCCAAAACAGCCATGGGGGTCTGGCTGGGCAGGCGGGCATCGATTTCAAGGAGTTTGAGCTGGTTGTCGTGGTGGATGACTTCCAGGTCCATGATGCCTTTCAGTTCCAGGGCTTCGGCCAGGGTGAGGGCCATGGTTTCAAAGTCGGCGGTCAATTGGGGATCAATGGCCACCGGGGCGGTGACCCGGTTGCAATCGTGTTCCGCATCCATGCCCAGGTCGGTGACCTGGAGGGCTTGGTAGGTTCCGGGTTTGCCCACCACTTCAATGGAATAGGAAGGGCCTTCCAGGTATTCCTGGATGATCAACTCTT
>JAKSBM010001029.1 GCA_022361135.1 Desulfobacterales bacterium
CAGGCCCCTGGCCCTGGGCAAGCTCAACGGCCACTACGTGCTGGCGTCGGAAACCTGCGCCTTTGACCTGATCCAGGCGGAGTTCATCCGGGAACTGGAGCCCGGCGAGATTGTGATCATCAACGAGGACGGGATCAAAAGCCTGCGCCATCCCAAGGCAGCGGCCAAAAAATCCCTGTGCATTTTCGAGTACATTTATTTTGCCCGGCCCGACTCCACCATTGACGGCAAAAACGTTTATGAGATGAGGAAGGCCCACGGCCGGCGGCTGGCCCAGGAGGCCCCGGTAGACGCCGACCTGGTCATGCCCTTTCCCGACTCGGGCAATTACGCCGCCATCGGCTATGCCAGCGAATCGGGCATTCCCTTTGAAATGGGCATGATCCGGAACCATTACGTGGGCCGCAGCTTTATCCAGCCCACCCAGTCCATGCGGGATTTTGCCGTGCGGGTGAAGCTCAATCCGGTGAAGGAACTCATCAAAGGCAAGGACATCATCATCATCGAAGATTCCATCATCCGGGGCACCACGGCCAAGACTCGTGTGGCCGCCCTGCGGGAACTGGGCGTGGGCAAGGTCCACATGCGGATTTCCTGTCCCCCCCATCGCTTCCCCTGCTACTACGGCATTGATTTCTCCTCCCGGGGGGAACTCATCGCCGCCCAGAAGTCCGTGGAAGAATTGCGGGAGCACCTGGGGCTGGATTCCCTGGCCTATCTCTCCATTGAGGGCATGCTGGAGGCCTCGGGCCGGGAAAACCCGGAACAGCACTTCTGCAAGGCCTGCTTTGACGGGAACTACCCGGTTCCCTTTGATCCCAACTTTTCCAAAACCTGCATGGGATAGATTAGACAATGCAGAAAAAAACCGTTGCCTTTTCCAAGGACGCCTCAAACCTGTTTTTCCACATCCTGACCCAGTGCAACCTCAGTTGCGCCCATTGCTATGTGAACAAGGCCGAACACGGCCACCACAAACTGGATCTGGATACCATCAAGGCCTGGCTGGAGCTCTTTGCCCGGCGTAATCCCAAGACCAACCTCATCCTTTTGGGGGGGGAACCCACCCTCCACCCGGATCTGGCCCCGGCGGTGAAACATGCCCGTGAACTGGGATTCAACTCCGTGACCATCGACACCAATGGCTTTCTTTTCCACGATATCCTGGAGAAAATTGAACCGGCGGATCTGGATTTCCTCTCCTTTTCCCTGGACGGAGCCACCCCGGAGACCAATGACGCCATCCGGGGCAGGGGTAGTTTTGACGCGGTGATGACCGGGTTGGAAAAGGCCCGGAAGCGGGGATTTTCCTGTTCCATGATCTATACGGTGTCG
>JAKSBM010000406.1 GCA_022361135.1 Desulfobacterales bacterium
GATGGGCGGCATTATCCGAAATTTCAACTCCCAACTCATCCGGGACATTGACCAGGGCTTTGAGGCCATGGAGCACATGGAGCGCATCCAGATGGAGCACCGCTGGGTGAAGGCCCAGAGTGCCCGGATCTTCAACCCCCGAACCCAACAGATCCACCTCACCCGTAAGGAGACCAAATGGCTGGGACGCCACCACGACCTGAGCCCCCCCATCCGCATCGGGGTCAATGCCCAATGGCCCCCCTTTGAATTCATGGGAGCCAACCAGACCTACAAGGGAATGGTCTCCGACTATGTCCAATTGCTCAACCAGCGCCTGGGCCTGAACATGACCCTGGTGGACGCCCTGCCCTTTTCCGGGGCCGCCCGGAAAAAAAAATTGGAGGGCCTTGACGTCATCCCCTCGGCCATCTCATTTGAGCCCCAGAGGTTCCAGATGAAGCGGACCCACCCCTACCTGGAATTTCCCTGGGTGATCATCAATAAACAAGATGCCCCCCTCATCGGCGGTATCCGGGACCTTTACGGCAGAACCGTGGCCGTGGTCTCCCGGTATGCGGTAAAGGATTTTCTCAAACAAAGCCACCCCGATCTCACCCTCATGGATGTTAGAACCACCCGGGAAGCCTTGGCGGCGGTGCGATCGGGAAAGGCCCACGCCTGTGTGGAAAACCTGGCCCTGGCCGGATACCAGATCCAGGCGGGCAATTTCCCTGGCCTTAAGGTGGCGGCGGAAACCGACCTTCCCGGCACAGGCCTTGTCTTCAACGTCCGTAGGGACTGGCCCGAGCTGGTGAGCATCCTGAACAAGGGCATTGCCAATATTACGGAGCAGGAACACGACAAAATCCGGCAAAAATGGTTCTCTGTGCGATTTGAACACCAGGTGGATCCGGCCTATATCCGGGAATTGTTCATCAAAATCGGAATTGCCACCCTGGTGCTTGCCATTGTCTTTTCCTTCTGGAACCGGCAGATGCGGTTGCGCCGCCAGGAGGCCGAGGCCGCCAACCTGACCAAGACCAAGTTCCTGGCCAGCCTCAGCCATGAGATCCGTAACCCCCTCAATGCCATCCTGGGGTTAACGGAGATGAGCCTGCGCTCCCCCCTCTCCTCCCAAAACAAAAAAAACCTGTCTGCGGTGAAGAACTCGGCCCTCCATCTTCTGGACGTGATCACCGACATTTTGGACTTTGCCACCATCGAAGCGGGCAAGATGCGCATCCAACCCCAGGTCTTCCGCCTGCCGGATATGCTGGCCAACACCGAACACACCTGGAAATTCCTGGCCCGGGAAAAGGGACTCTGGTTCAACCTGGTTACCCCGGAAACCCTTCCGGCAACGGTGGAAAGCGATCCCATTCGCCTCCAGCAGGTCCTGGGAAATCTCATTTCCAATGCGGTGAAGTTCACCCACACCGGGGGGGTGGATGTAACGGTGAAACCGGTCCACCGGGCCGAGGACCTTGTCTCCTTGCTCTTCACCGTGGAAGACACGGGCATCGGCATTGACCCGGATCAGCAAAAAAAAATATTTGAACGCTTTACCCAGGCGGAAAAATCCGTGACCCGGAGCTATGGGGGCGCCGGTCTGGGGCTGGCCATCTGCCTGGAGACGGCCCGGCTCATGGGGGGAACCCTCAAGGTAAAGAGCACCCCCGGCAAGGGCAGCCGATTTGACCTGAAACTGCCCATACAGATCGCCCATGTTCCCGGACCGGTCCAGGACCACGCCCCCCCGGGGGACCCACCCCTCCCCCTTCCCCAAGGACAGCCCCCCCTGACCCTGCTGTTGGCCGAGGACGACAAAATAAATGCATCGGTGTTCAAATCCTTCCTGTCCGGCACCGGCCATGTCATCCGCCATGCCGGCAACGGGGCAGAGGCCCTGGAGATCCTGGAGCAGTCCCCCGTGGACAGGGTTTTCATGGACATTGAAATGCCCAAGATGGACGGGATCACCGCCACACGGGCCATCCGAAACGGAAGGGCCGGGGAGCGCAACCAAAGAATCCCCATTGTGGCCATGTCCGCCCATGTTCTGGCGGAAATCGAAAAACGGGCCCGGAAAGCCGGCATCAATGATTTCATGGCCAAACCCGTGGACATGGACCATCTGCTCCAGGTCATAGAAGCCTTCCGCCCCCGGGCCCTCCCCCCTGCCCCCATGGACCGGGGAAAGGCCCTGGAGGCCATGGGGGGGAACCCCAGCCTCCTGGCCCGGATCCTTGATATCTTCCTCCAGGAGACCCCGGCCCAGCTGGAAGCCCTGGACCGGAACCTGGCATCGGATCGGCTGGACGAGGTCAGACGCCATGCTCACACCCTCAAGGGCGCAGCCGCCCGGATCTTTGCCCACCCCTGCGAACACAGCGCAGGGCGACTGGAAATGGCCGCCCGCAACCGAAACAGGGAAAAAATTGAAACCGCAGCCCAGGAGACCCGGGAGGCATTCGACCAATTGCTCACCCATTTAAGGAGCCTGGATACCCAGGAAGAGGAGTCCCATGAAACACATTCCTGACCGCCCATCCCCCATCCTCATTGTGGACGACGACAAGGGGTTTCTTCTGACCATCAAAGAAATCCTCCTCAATGCGGGGTTGCCCGAACCCGCACTGATCTCCGATCCCAGGGACGTGATCTCCACCATGGCCGACCGGGAGTTTCAATTTGTACTCCTGGACCTGATCATGCCCCATATGTCGGGGCTGGAACTGCTCCGGGAGATCAAGGCGGCCCATGTCCATACCCAGTGCGTCATTGTCACGGCCAGCGACGATATCTCTTCGGCCGTGGACGCCATGAAGGTGGGGGCCTATGATTACCTGACCAAACCCTTACAATACGAAAAGCTCATCATCCTTATCAAACGGGCCAGGGAACAATACTGGCTGCGCCAGGGGCTTTCCCTGTACGAACGACAGGGGGCCTTTGCCGAACTCCAGCGCCCCGATGCCTTTGACGACATGGTGGCGGTGGACCGTGCCATGGCCCGGGTCCTTCGCCAGGTGGAAATGGTGGCGCCCACGGACTACTCCGTGGTCATCACCGGGGA
>JAKSBM010000398.1 GCA_022361135.1 Desulfobacterales bacterium
ATGGATGCCGGGCGGCGCTGCTGAACCGGAAAAAAAGAGATGAGGCCAATTGGTGCGCCCGCAATGTCCAATACCTGGAACTCACCGTGGAACCCACATTTGAAAAGGATTTCACCGAAGCCATGCAAATGCCTCACATGTCGGACAAATTCCCCCATTTGGAGGGGGTGGTACCTGATCATGTTCTCTACCAAGGCCCAAAGGGACCTGTAAAACCGACAGAAAAAGCCTAACCTTAATGATTCCCCCATGAGCTGCTCCATGGGGGAACATTCTAATAAGGAAATAATCGTGCCCCCAATGGATCCCAAAAACCACACACCGGACTTCCAACCGGTCAAAGCAAGAAAGGCAACCGGCAAGGCCCCGGTATTGGTTGAAATCATATGTGAACGGGTTCATTGCGTCATGTACGACTATGCCATCCACACCGTGGACATGGTGGTTGAACCCTTTAAAGAGCAGGTGGACGTCCAGACCATCATCCGCCACGGCGATAAAAAAGATTCTGAAAAGTTTCTCCAATTGTGCCGAGAAGCCGGCAGATTGTTGTCCGTTCCCACCATCCTGGTCAACGGACACGTTCTTTTTGACACCATTCCCCTACCCGATGAATTGGAAGCTGCCATCCAATCCCACATAAAAAAGCCCCAGGGGAGAAAATGATGCCTACGCCTCCTCCAGTCCAAATGGCCTTTCGAGCCCACAACGGCATTTCCAAATCCCTGCTGGACAACCTGCTTAAAAAGGGTAGCCAATACGGGTTAGAGGATATCCGTCCCTTTCCCATCTCACAGATTGTCATTGCCAACTGGGTCTGCCTCAAATGCAGATACGGATGCGCCAAATTCAACTCAAACTGGTCCTGTCCACCGGCCACACCTGACATTAGCCAGGTGAGGGATCTTTTAAAAGAATACACCACAGCCCTTCTGCTGGTGGGTAAACGGACCTGCAATGAATTTTACCGGGAAACAAATAAAAAACGAACCGGTCAGGTCCGTTTCTGGAAAGGGGCCGTTGGTATAGAACGTTATCTTTTCCTGGAAGGGTATGACAAGGCCTTTGCTTTGGTAAGCGGGGCCTGCGCACTGTGTAAAACCTGTATCTATCCTGAAAATTGCAGATTCCCCATGGAAAAAAGGCCCACGGTGGAATCCTTTTCCATCGATCTTGTGGGTACCCTCAAGCACATTGGCATTGATACCCGGGTGGCCCAGGACATCACCCAACCTTTTAAATCCTATAGTATTATTCTCCTGGATTAACCCCTAAACTCTCGAATCAAGCGTTAAATAACGCAATCACAGCCAATCGGCATCCACTATGCAATCCAGGGTGAAAAAAATGAATTCGGCATCCGGTTCATCCCGGCCCCAATCAATCACTCGTATGTCCAGGGCATCCAGTGTTCCAAGGGATGTCTTCAACCTTCCCAATATTCCATGGGGATCTGCAAGGGATCGGGTGTCAAAACAGATGGTATGGACATCGTTTTCAACGGCCATCCGGGCAACGACATCCAATCCCGCTGTTCCCAGGGTTAAATCCACATCAAACCCCGCATCGGAATAATGGGAAGCCAACACCTTTAGACGATCTGTGCTTTCAACGGTATTTCCCCCGGCCAACAGCACCCGGGGACGCCGGCCTTCCCGCCGTCTGAACAATTCCATTTCATTTTCAATATCACGCATGACACAATCCTTTACCCAGACATTTCCATGGGATCGAACACGGACTTTTTTTCAAGTTGCCCATGGCATGACGCCAAGGATTCAAGCTCTTCAACGGCCTCGGGCGTACCAATAAATACAATGATATTTACCAATTCTCCACATGGTTTAACCGGATGATAGGGTTCGATGGTATTTTGGGCCATTACCCGATTGAATAAAAAAAGCGTTTCGCCCTGCCCCAATATTCCCTTGGCCCGGACCAGGGCTTGGGGAAACAAGGGAAAAAGCATTTCAAAAGAAGCCATATCCCCGGACCATGTATAAACCGCAGATAAAAGCCGATCCGGCGGAACCCCGTCCTGGTCTGGAGCTTCTATCAGGGCTTCAATGGCCGCTTCAAGCTCATCCCCACCAACCTTTGGAATTTCGTCAATCCTTCCACTCCCCATATTACCTGGAAAAAAACGATTCATATCCAATCGGCCATGGGTTGTTTCCACAAACTCCGGATCGGAATGAAAGGATTGCACAATGGATTTTATGGATCGAATCTCCTCGAAACCGACCAGATCCGTTTTATTAATCACAAAAAGAGAAGAAGATTCGATCTGCTTTTCCACAGAGGCAAAGGTTCCATATGCAGCTTCAAACCCCTGGGCATCAATCATACAAATCTGCTCATCCAGTTGAAAACACCCATCAAAAATGGAGAGAGTTAAATCCTTTTGCAAGGCAGCGGGATTGGCGACACCTGTGGATTCAATAACCAGCAAATCTGGCTGTTTATCCCTGGCAATTCCGTTGAGTGCCCTGATGAAATCCGTTTTAACACAAACACAGAATATGGATCCCTTGCTGATTTCCAGGATATCCATATCCTCTTCCTGGATCAGGGTTCCATCCAGCCCCACCTCTCCAAATTCATTCATAAGAATCATCAGGGTCTTGTTTCGGGGAACGGCCTGGATCAAACGATTCAAAAACGTAGTCTTGCCACTGCCGAGAAAACCGGTGATCAAAATAACGCGAATGGCCATGGTGACTCTCCTTGGGCATGGTGTATATTTTATTTTTTTAACAAATTCGCAATGGCCCCCACCTCCAGAACCCGCCCCGAGGCGATCAATTCTCCATCCACCACCAGTCCGGGGGTGGTAAAAAGACCGACCTTGGCAAAATAATCAATATCGGTGATCTTTTCCAATTCAACATCAGATACCATGCCTGCCGATTCAAGTGCCCTGCAGACATTTTCATAAAGTGAGTCGCAACTTTTACAACCGGCACCCAGGACTTCAATTTTCATGGTGAATTCTCCCATTTTTTTATTTTTGTCCATGGTAACGTTTTTCAATTTCCAGGCAGAGTTCCTCCTGGGCAGGGATACGAGATGCATAAACCACTTGGCCATCCAATGCGATTGAAGGCAGGCAGGTTGCCTGAATTTCACGGAATCGGTTCACCCCTTCCAGGGTTCTCAGATCCCAATGTGATACCTGGATCATTGCCTGGTATTTATCGGGTAAAACCTTTACCGATTCCGCCATATAGACGCAGGCAGTTCACTGGTGAAAATCCGTGACCAGAATATCCACTATCACCTTTTCGTTGCGATTAATCCCATCACCGGCGTCCAAGGACTTCATCAATGGCCTCCTCTAACTCATATCGGGGGGGAATGGCATCAAAAAATAATTCGTTGTTAATGAAAAGGGATGGAATGGGTGCGATCCGTTTATGGGTAAAGACCCCCTCTTTACCAAAAAGAGAAATGGAGAGATCAATGAAACGCTTTCGCCCCGGTTCAGTCTGAAGATCCACCCGGTGATAGACCAAATCTGATCCATACCTGGGGAGAGTATCCTTTACAGCCCTATCCATGTAAAAACAGGGCAGACAATACTGCGCTTTATACACCACTTCAATCTCAATCGCTGAATTCAATCCCATTCCCATTCCATCCGCTTATTCAAAAGTTAGCCCACAGAAAGCTATACCCGGAATGTCAACTTTCCAACCGTGTATTTTTACCGGCACCGGCCTTGTCCAGATTTTCCGTAACCTTGTCAAATTGAAATCCGGATTCCCTTGCAGCCATTATCTTTTCGGCAAGACCGGGGGTTTTGGCCCGCTTGGCCATTTCATCAATCAATTCCTCATACTGGGGAATGATGCTTGGAAAAACAATATCCCCCTCAATTGCAATGGAGGGCAGCACCTTTCCTTTGAGTTCCATGAATTTTCCGACCCCGGCCTTATTTTTAACTGACCATTCCTTGTACTGAATCAAGGCCTGGACCTCTTCGGGCATTGCAGCCATGGATTCCATCATATATCCACAGGCCGCACATTGGACACTGTCGAGGGTTAAAACATCCACTGTGATCTTTTCGTCAGCCATACCGTATCCTCCTCCTTAGTTCACTCGCCTTCGGGATATCTTGGAAACGTCTCTTCAAACCATGACTTTGCTTCATAGGCCTGGAGCATATGTTCCACCGGAACATCATAGGGAAGGTCTCAGCCGGGCGCAAAGGTATATCCGTGGGACCCACCTGAGGCAAGGCTGACGATGGCATCTTCACGGGGAGAAATTAATCCCAAACTCAAAGAGAGGGTTAATTTTAAATTGCCCCCAAATCCCCGCTTATATTTCATGGCCTTGTCCCGGACAAAATTCATGTTTAATTGTTCATCAATGGCGAATCCATGGGTACCAATCTCACAGACTTCATCCATCACCTTGGTACAATCTCCACAGATGAAAAATGAAGAGGTAAGCCCGGCATCGTGGATGGTTTC
>JAKSBM010000372.1 GCA_022361135.1 Desulfobacterales bacterium
CCCCGTGGGGGGTATCCCCCTGGAGCAGGGATTGGGCAATGATACCGTGCTGGGCCGCCAGAAATGGATTTTCCTCGGGGCAGGGGGTGTTCCGGTCAAAGATGTGGAAGCTGAGGTTGAATTTGCGATAGAGCTCCACAAACCATTGGTGGACCAGGGCATCGGGGACAATGATGAGAATCCGTGAAATCTGATGGGTTACCAGGAGGTGGTGGGCAATGAGGCAGGCCTCAATGGTTTTTCCCAGGCCGGTTTCATCGGAGAGCATAACCCTGGGGGCGTGGCGGCGGCAGACCTCTCCGGCAATGTAATATTGGTGGGGGATGAGGTCCAGCCGCCCCCCCAAGAATCCCCGGCAGGGGGACATCTGCTGGGCGGCCCGGGCGGAAAGCAGATCCCGGCGCAGGGCAAATGCCTTGGGTTCACCGGCCAGGCCGGCCATGAGTTTTTCCTGGGGCAGGGAAAATCCCATTTCCAGGGAAAGCTCGGTTTCCATCACCCTTTTATTTTCACCCAGGTAGACCATGAGTCCCTGGTCCTGGTCCGTGGATTCCACCACCAGTTCCTCACCGGATTCGGTTTGAATTCGGTCCCCGGTTTTGTGGATGACCCGCTGGATGGGGGCGGAGCCCTTGGAATAGCATCGTGTGGATTCGGCCAGGGGGAAGTGGAAGGTGAGGCTGCGCTTGTCGTGGGAGATCAGGATACCGATCCCCAGTTCGGGTTCAGCTTCGCTGACATAGCGCTGACCCGGGGTGAATTGGGAAGTGGACATGGATTTTTCTTCTATATTTTCAGGTGGATAATAACGATTTAAGCCGCCCTTTATCCCATGGGCGGTGGATTTTGTCAATAGGCGGCTGTGCCCCCTTCGAAATTCAGGGCCGGGGAATACCCCGACAGGGTGTGGACCAGCCAGCTCCAGCCCGAGCGGATGCCGCCGGTACAATAATAGATCACGGGCTTGTCTTTGCCGATGCCCCGGGAGTGGAGCAGTGCTTCCAGATCAGGGCCGGGCAGGGGGCTTCGGCCGTCCTGGTCGAAGAAGGCGGTCCAGGGAATGTGGATGGAGCCGGGAAGTCGGCTGCCCATGCGTTCGAAATGGGAGCGGGTGTCCACAAGGTAGGCGGTGGCCGGATCCATCTGGGATTTCAGGGCCATGACGGATCCATTGATTTTGTATCTGTAGGGCGGATGCGCCTGGGGGATTGCCCTGGGGGCATCCGCCCGGTCCAGGGGATAGCCCCTTTCCTTCCAGGCCGTGAATCCCCCCTGGAGAATATGGATGGGGCCTGTGTGGCCCAGGTAGGCCAATACCCACACGGCCCAGCCTTCTCCCCCGTAATCCTTTTTTCCTTGGCCGTAGACCACCACGGGATCATGGTTCCGGATGCCGGCCCGGGTCAGGGCCCTGGCCAGACGGTCTGGAGGGTGGAGTCGGTAGGGAATGGGGGCGGATTTAGCTGCGGTGTGGGCCTTCCAATCAAAGGAATGGGCCGTTTGGATGTGGTCGGCTCCATAATCCTTGGCGGGCCGGCCGTCCAATATGGCGATTCCGGGGAGGCGGTCCCGCAGTGCTTCCGGGGTTATGGTCTGCAGGTCCGGCCCCATATTCATATTTTTGTCCATGGCCCTAGGGGATTCTCCATTCAGATCCCGGGCCATGGCAGAAGAGATCCCCAGAATCAGGCAGAGGGCAAGGCATGAAAGCCAGGCCAGCCGCAGAACTCCCCGGGGGAGTGGGCGGCGGATCTCAAGGGTTCCCATGGGTGGCCCCGGTTAATCATAGATGGAGACCCGGCTGGACTTCCGTGCCGTGGGGGGAACGGTTCTGGGGATTTTCACGATGAATTTGGTCCCCTTTTCCATGGAGGAGCGGACCTTGACTTCGCCCCGGTGCTGGCGGATGACCTTGTTGGCGATGAAAAGGCCCAGGCCGGTGCCCTTGTTTCCCTTGGAGGAGAAAAAGATGGTGAACATATTGTTCAAGGTGGCGTCGTCCATGCCCAGTCCATTGTCCTTGATCTTGAAGAGCACCTTTTCCCGGTCCACCCGGACGTGGAAGGTGATGGTGGGGTTGTTGCCGTCCTTCTTGGCCAGACAGGCATCGATGCTGTTTTCAAGGATGTTGACCATGGAGGCTTCCAGGCTCTGGTGATCGATTTCAAAATAATCATCTTCACAGACCACTTCCACATGCTGGTCAATGATGATCTGGTTTTTGATGGCCTTCATGGAAACGGTTTTGATGATGTCCTCCACAAAGGTGCGCACGCTGACCTTTTCCCATTCCAGGGTCCGGGTCTTGGCATAGTAGAGGATGTCCAGAACCAGCTTTTTGATGCGGTCCACGGTCTGGACCGAGAGTTCATACCCCTGCTTGGCCTTGACGTGGTTGTGGGTGCTCAGCCCGGTATCCAAAAGGTACATGCCACCGTCCAGGTTGGTGAGCAGTCCCTTGATACCATGGGAAATGGAGCCGATCATATAGCCCAGTGAGGTGAGGTGATCCTCCAGCCGCCGGGCTTCGGTGATATCCGTGAGCATGACAATGACCTTGTTGATTTCTCCGTTGGGGTCCCGGATGGGGGCGGTCCAACTCAGCACGGTATGCTTCACCCCGTCCGAGGAGATGATCTCGGTTTCCGAGGCGTGGTTCTTTCCATCCTTAAAGGTTTCCCGAACCGGACAATGGCGGCAGGGCTCGTCCCGGTTTTTACAGATGCCGAAGCAATAGTCGCCGATGTTGTCCCCGAAGTATTCGATGAATTTCCGGTTGGCATCCTTGATGTGGTAATCCCGGTCAATGACGTAGATGAAGCAGGGCACCTCGTTGAACAATTCCTGGTAGCTCTGTTGGGACTGGGCATACCGGCTTTTGTAGCAGGAGTCGTTGAAACAGATGTGCTTGTGCATGTAAATCCGTTCCAATGCCCGATTGATATAATAATCGAAGGTGGAAACCGGAGCCGGCAGGAGGATGAAATCCGATGCCCCGCTCTGGAGGGCCTTGACCCCGGTTGCAGCATTTTCATTGGAAACCGCGGCAATGATTTCCATGTCCACCATGGTGGTGGTGATCTTGGCAATTTTTTTCAGGCAGCCGGTGACATGTTCGGAGATAAAGACCACAACGATATCCGGGGGATCATCCCCATAGAAGAGCTCCTGATCCGAGGCCATGCTCAGGCTGACAAACCGGGCCTGGTCGAAAAATTTGGATTTGGACAGGTCGGTAATACCTTCATCCCGATAGTTGATAACCAATATGTTATGATTCATGATTCGCCTATTTCTGCCTGCAAATAAGGTTTCCAATTGGAACGAGCCTGCCTCTCATGTTTAAAAAAGATGTTGCATTTTTTCACCATGCGTGCCACAACTGCACAAAATACGTTATACCCTACACCAAAGGAAAAGAAGATGGAAGAAAATAAGATTGATACCCTCATTGCCCGCATCATGGATGCCACCGGCATACGTTCCCAGTCAGAACTGGCCAAGGAACTGGGGATCAATCGTTCCGGCATCACCCATGCCCGGAAGAAAAACCATGTTCCGGACAAGTGGATTGTCAAGCTTTACCGTCGGTACGGGTTTAACCCCTCCTGGATCGAATCCGGCCAGGGGGCAGTGTTTTTAAACCGGGAGTCCAGCCAAGATTCCGCCTTCCGCCGGGTACCCAAGGTGGAGGCCCGCCTTTCTGCGGGAACCGGCTCCTTTGAGGTGGGGGAATCGGTGACGGAATTCCTTTCCTTTTCATCGGCCTGGATTTCCAGAAAGGGCTCGGTGCGGGACATGGTGGCCATGTCGGTCTTCGGCCACAGCATGGAGCCGGTGATCAACGAAGGGGATACCGTTCTCATTGATCAATCCCAGACCCGGATTCTGGCCGGTGCCATCTATGCCGTGGGGGTGGAGGATACCATCCTGGTCAAGCGGCTGGAAAAGCACCCGGACAAGCTGGTCCTCAGCTCTGACAATAAGGATTATGCCCCCATTTACCTGGACAAAAGCGAGTTCGATAAGGTCCGGGTTTTGGGGAAGGTGATCTGGAGTTGCCGGGAGTATCGATAGACCCCAAAAAAATTTGCAGCAGGTGTTTAGTTTTTTCAACATAGGGATGAATAATTTCACAAGGAGCGGATAAAATGAGAAACGTGCATGGTTCAGGAAAAACAAAACAGATGGTTACCCTATTCGGCATTCTCTGGGTTGCGGGCTTAATCCTCACCGGCAGCGAAGGTCCCTACATGCCCTGGCTCAATGGTTTCGGCGCCCTGCTTTTCCTAAAATCCAGCATTGTCCTGGGCCAATGGCTGCCCCGCCTGGAGCGCAGCGGTAAAAATTCTTACAAGCCCAATTACCGGAAGGCCAAAAACTCCTACACTGTGGGAGTAAAAGCAAAAAATGGACTGGAATTTCCCTTTTCAAAGTTCCAACAAAGAAAAGCTGCGGTCTGAAAACCCTGTGATTTTGCAAAAATTCGATTTAAAAATCTAAAAATTTCAAATCTTTTATTGAGTAATTTTTTGTTAGCGAATATACTCCCTGGCACACTGGCGTAAAGTAGCTATAGACCATCGGTTGAATTGACTTTTGGTTTTTGCTAAAGTTCTGCGCCATTAGGTTAAATATTGGTTTGAGTGGAGACGGAGCTATTTTTGATGAAATGATTCGGCAATGAACTAACTAATGGAAAGGATGTGTGTATGAGTTTTCAGAAGAAACTGGCCTCAGGGGAGTTCATCCTGTTCGCAGAAATGGATACTCCAAAGGGTGTAAATATATCCGATTTAGTTACACATGTAAGATCTTTGAAATCAAGAATTGATGCAGTAATTCTTCCGGACATGGATAACGGTGTCATGCATCTTAGCGCTTTGGCGGGCGGTGCGATCATGAAGCAGGAAGGAATGGATCCTGTAATCCATGTCTACGGGCGGGACAAGAACCGGATGGCCCTCCAGGGCGATCTCTTGGCTGCCCATGTTCTGGGAATTCACGACGTGCTGGTGGTTACCGGCGAGGAGATGATCCAGAGTGATCATCCCGATACCCAAGTGGTGGATGACCTGGACGAACCCCAGATTTTATCCATGATCCAAACCCTGAACCAGGGTCGGGATCTGGCTGGATTTGATCTGCGGGGCGTGCCTGAAATCAATTCAGGTTGTGCTGTAGCATCCATAGCCGACGAGGCCCAACTGAAAACCGAAGTTGAGCTGGCCCGGCAAAAAATAGAAGCAGGCGCCCAGTATTTGGTGCTGCCGCCTTGTTTTGATCTCTCCTTTTATGCGCAGATGATTGATGCGTTCAAACCTCTTGATGTCCCGGTGATTGCATCTGTTTTTCT
Source organism: Desulfobacterales bacterium (assembly GCA_022361135.1). The sequence goes on from JAKSBM010000372.1 coordinate 5,357, forward strand.
TTTGAAAAACGTGGGCATGGCCCGGTACATTTCCATAAACGACCCCAATTCCCGACTTTCTGAAGATCTGATCAGTCGTATTCGTACGGCCAAGGACCGAGAAGCAGAATGTATCGGTATAGCCGGTGAAATGATTCGGTCATTGAGGGAGGTATCCCAGGGAATAAAGATTTCCGCCTTGGGCTGGGAGGACCGGTTACCGGCCATCCTGGACAGTGCTGGTCTTTAAACCAAGAATGTAAATTAACCCATTATCCGTTTGCTTCCGTATAGAGCCTCGCTGGGGTTTGCCGTGGTTCGGGGAGTGGATCGGATACCCTTAACAGAAATAGGTTACTCATGCAAAAAAATACTAGTTCAGAGAATAAGCCGTCTGAGGGTAGACGTGTGCTTGTTATCGGTGGTGGTGTCGGCGGCATCCGCGCTGCTCTGGATTTGGCAGAATCCAGGCGCGATGTAACGCTCATCGACAAATCCTATTCCATCGGGGGGCTCATGACCCAGTTGGACAGGACTTTCCCCACTAATAACTGCGACCTGTGTACCGTGTCCCCTCATCTTTCCGAAGGAGCCCGGGAGCGTCACCTTGAGATCAAGCCCATGACGCGTCTCGATAAGCTCACCGGCGAGGCGGGCAATTTTTCCGCAACACTGGTGACCCAGCCCCGTTACATTGATATGGACAAATGTACGGCTTGCGGCGAATGTTACAAAAAGTTCCCCGAAGCCGTTCGTTTTACACCGGGCCTGGATCCCAGGGCCCCCACCTGTATGCGTTATCCCCAGGCCACGCCCTATGCCTACTCCATTGACATGGACAAGGTGGAAGACGTTGCCAAGCTCCAGGGCGTTTGTAAAGCCGGTGCCATCCTGGCCGAAGACAAGGAAACCGAAGAAACGGTGGATGCTGCCTCCGTTGTTCTGGCCATTGGTGCCGAACTCTTCGATCCCACGGCCTTGGATTACCTGGGCAACGGGCAGTTTGCCAATGCCATGAGCGGTCTGGAATACGAACGCATCATGTCTGCCTCCGGCCCCTTCCAGGGCAACCTGGTAAGACGGTCCGACCAGAAGAAACCCAAGAAAGTGGCCTGGCTCCAATGTGTGGGATCCCGCGGCATCAACAGAGCCGATGTCCCCTACTGCTCCGGCGTTTGTTGTATGTACGCCCTCAAGGAAGCCATGGTGACCAAGGAACGGTTCGGTGACGACATCGAAACCACCATCTTCTTCATGGACATGAGAACCCACGGCAAGGGGTACGAAGAGTACTACAACCGCGCCCGTGACGAGTTCGGCGTCCGCATGGTCAGAAGCCGTCCCCATACCATCCTTGAAAAGGCCGACACCAAAAACATCGAAATTGCCTATGCAGTGGAAGATTCCTCTGAAAAGGCCGTTGAAGAGTTTGATATGGTTGTCATGTCCACGGGTTTCCGCATCACCGAAGATTCCGTGGAGCTGGCCGGCAAATTGGGCATCGATCTCAACGAACACAAGTTCGCTGCCACCGATTCCTTCAGCCCGGTGAAAACTTCCAAACCCGGCGTCTATGTCTGCGGTGTTTATGAAAGCCCCAAAGACATCCCCGAAACCATGGTACAGGCCTCTGCAGCTGCTTCCATGGCCGCGGCCGATGTGCCCGTCACTTTGGTGGAACAGATGGAAGAGGAAATTTATCCTCCGGCCCGGGACATCTCCGGTGAAGATACCAAAATCGGTGTCTTTATCTGTGATTGCGGCCTGGAAATCGGCGGTATCATCGACGGCAACGCACTGCTGGATTACGTGAAATCCAACCCGGACGTGGCCGTGGCCGAAGCCGTTGGACATGGTTGCTCCGCAGAATCCATGGACCGCATCGAAGCGGCCATCAAGGAAAACGGTCTTAACCGTGTGGTCATTGGCGGATGTTCCCCCAGAACCCACGAAGCCAAATTCCAGGATCTGCTCCAGAGAGCCGGCCTGAACCGTTACCTGGTGGAAATTGTTAACCTGAGAGACCAGAATACCTGGGCCCACCTGGCCGAACCCACTTCTGCCCTGGAAAAAGCCATGAAGCTGCTCCAGATCGGAATCTCCGGCGTTCGTCAGAACATGGCCCTCACCGATCACACCCTGCCCATGAACCAGAATGCTCTGGTGGTCGGCGGTGGCGTCACCGGTATGACCTCTGCCCTCCAGCTGGCGGACCAGGGAATCAAGGTATACATCGTGGAACGGGCTCCTGCCCTGGGCGGTCTGGCACAGTCTGTGCGCTCCACCCTTGAAGGTGATGATCCAAAAGCTTTCGTAGCTGATCTCATCGAAAAAGTGGCCACCCACGAAAACATCCAGGTTCTCACCCGTTCCATCATCGTTGACCACGAAGGCATGCCCGGACGTTTCTCCACCGGCGTACAGACCGGTGCCCGCATGACCTATATGAAGATCGACCACGGCGTGACCATCCTGGCCACCGGTGCCCTGCCCAACAGACCCGCCGCTTACGGCCTGGGTGAACTGGACAAGGTTGTGACCCAGCTGGATCTGGACGCAGTGATCTGTGACGATGAAGAAAAGATCAAGGCCCTCAACCGTGTGGTCATGATTCAGTGTGCCGGCTCCCGTGAAGGCGACAATCCCAATTGTTCCCGGATCTGCTGCCAGGCCGCCATGAAAAATGCCCTGCGCATCAAGGAAATCAATCCCGATGCAGACATCTTTGTTCTTTACAGAGATATCCGCACCTACGGATTCCAGGAAGATGCCTATCGCAAGGCCCGTGAACTGGGCGTGAAGTTCATCCGCTTCTCCCTGGATCAGCGTCCCGAAGTCACCGAAGTTGAAGGTGGACTCAATGTTCGCACCCATGACTTTGTCCTGGATGCCGACCTGGACATCTCTGCCGATTGTGTGGTGCTTTCCACCGGTATGACCGCAGATGATGAAGCCACCGAAGATCTGGCCTACATGTTCCATTTGAACAGAACGCCGGACAATTACTTCCTGGAAGATCACATCAAACTGCGCCCCATCGACATGGCCGTTCGCGGCGTCTATGTGGCCGGTTGTGCCCATTCTCCCAAGACCATCAGAGAGAGCGTTACCCAGGCCCAGGCCGCTGCCGGCCGCGCCCAGACCATGCTGGCCAAAAAGGAAATCAACCTGGGGGCCTCCGTGGCCACGGTTGACGGTACCAAATGTGCCTCCTGTCTGATCTGTGTCAGAGCCTGCCCCTTTGACGTTCCCTTTATCAATGCCGACGGTTATTCCCAGATTGACGCCGACAAGTGCCACGGCTGTGGTACCTGTGCTGCCGAGTGTCCTGCAAAAGCGATTCAGCTCAGAACATTCGAAGA
>JAKSBM010000126.1 GCA_022361135.1 Desulfobacterales bacterium
CGAGCCGCAGGAGGGGCTGCCCCGGCCCGACACGGGTTCTGCCTCGATGCCTTTCATTTTTATCTTTCCCCACTCCTTACCCCCCGTTCCCCAATCGGTATTCTCCATTCGGCATTCCCCACTTGGTATTCGGTTTTAAGATATTGGCTTTATTCCCTTTGGTGGCAGTGGAAATAGACCACGCTGTCCCCATAGAATTCCACCCCTTGGCAGGGGTGCATCCCTGATTTTTCCATGACTTTGATGGAGGCGGTGTTTTCGGGGATGGCGGCCCCGTAAAGGGTGGGGACGGCCAGGGCGTTGAATCCCTGGTTCAGGCAATGGCTGCAGGCCTCGGTGGCCAGCCCCTTTCCGCCATGTTCCCGGGTGATGCCGTAGCGGATGTTGATGAATGGGGTCTGCCCGACATATTCCAGGCCACAATAGCCCACAGGGTCTCCGGTGGCGATCAAGCGGAGAAGATGGGTGCCGAAGCCATGGCGCTCCCAATGGTCCAGGCGGTCCTGGAGGTGGGAGACGGCCATGTCCCGGGGATAGGGCTTTTCCCGGGGCAGGAACCGGGTGAGTACCGGATCGGCAAGGTATTGAACCATGAAATCCAGGTCCTCCGGGGTCATGGGGTGGTAACTGAGGCGAGGGCTGTTTTCCATGGGTTGTCCTTTTTTTACGATGGGGAATGGGGCTGAATCCTGTTGGGGAATCAATAGGAAAAGATGGGGCCCATGTAAAGGTGGAAAATTTTATTCCCGCATTGGGGTGGGGGGTGGAAAATCCCAATGGGCTTGAAAAAAGAGGGCCATTGGTTATAGTGAATCATGGCTTTTATTCATTTATCCCATATGTTTTGGCGCAGAATTTTGCAGATATCCGTCTGTTTCTTGGTGCTGACCGGGTCCGGTGCATGGGCCCAGGAACCCAGTGCCGAATTGGATCAGGCGGTGATGTGCAGGGGCATTGACAATTTTAAACCCGTTGATGCCGCCGTGGTCTTTTCCATTTCCCAGGGCGAGGTTTTCTGTTTTTCCAGCTTTGACCCGGTCCGGGAAAAAAGCGAGATTTTCCACAAATGGTATCGAAGGGACAAGCTGATCTTCACCATGAAGCTGAGCCTGAGCCCGCCCAAGTGGTCTTCCTTCAGCCGGGTCCAGGTCCGCAGGGCCGACAAGGGCCCCTGGCGGGTGGAAATCCACACCCGGGACGGCAGGCGTTTAAAAACCCTTAGATTCAGTATGGTGGACTGATCCGGCATGGAAATACTCTGGTCTCCCTTTTTCGGCTTTCGCTGGCAGGACGGTCTCGATATCCTGCTGAATACCTATATCATTTTCAGACTTTATGTCCTCTTCCGGGGCACCCATGTTATCCGGGGCCTTCTGGGCATCCTCATCCTCTGGGGGGCGGGCCAGGCTGCTGTTTCCCTGGGCCTCATCGTCACCAATTGGGTGATGCAGGGGGTCATTGCCGTGGCCGCCCTCATCGTCATTGTGGTATTCCGCAATGAAATCTCCGGGGTGTTCCAGACCCGGAGCTTCCGCTCCTTTTTCTGGGGCATCCCCCAATACCAGCACCAGACCCCCGTGGATATCATTGCCGCCAGCGTCCATGAATTGGCCCGGAAGAAGATCGGCGCCCTCATGGTTCTGCCCCTGAAGCAGGGGCTGGACTCAACCGTCCAGGGCGGTGTCCGCCTGGACGGGACCCTGTCCCGGAAGATGCTGGTGAGCCTCTTTTGGCCCGGCAGTCCCCTCCACGACGGGGCCGCCGTGATCCAGGGGGACCGCATTGTCACCGGCGGAGCCATCCTCCCCCTGTCCCAGCGCAGGGATTTGCCCCCGGATTTCGGGACCCGCCACCGGGCCGCCTCGGGCCTGGCCGAGCTCACCGATGCCCTGGTGATCGTGGTTTCCGAGGAGCGGGGGGAAATCACCGTGTTCAGGGGGCTGGAAATCCACCACCTGGACGACGGCACCGAGCTTGAGACCTTTCTCCAGGAACATGCCGGCGGAGACACTGCGGAAAAGGGTGTTTTGGGACAGAGTTTGGAACTGGCCCTGGTGGGAATCATTGCCCTGGTCTGTGTCACCGGCCTTTGGGCCCGGTTTTCCAAGGGCATGGAAACCCTGGCCCAGCACCAGATTCCCCTGGATTTTGTCAATCCCGACCAGAAGATGGAGATCATTTCCTCCTCCGCCTCCAGCGTGAACCTGGTCATCAGCGGGGCCCGCCCCCTGATTCAATCCCTGAACCCGGAGCAAATGAAAATCCGGCTGAATTTGTCCCAATCCGTTGTGGGGAAAAATCAATTGGCCATCTCCCGGAGCAATATCCAGCTTCCCCCGGGGATCCACCTCAAGGAAATCGAACCCACGGAGCTGACCGTGGTCCTGGATACCCTGGTTGAAAAGGAATTGCCCGTCCAGCCCAATTGGGTGGGAAAGCTGGAGGGGGAGCTCGTCATGAAGGCGGCCATCCCCCACCCCGGCACGGTTGTGGTCCGGGGAGGCGGCATGGCCCTCAAGGATGTGACCACGGTGTTCACCGAGCCCATCCCCCTGGATGAATTGACCGGATCCGGCGAAGTCTCCGTAGACCTGGCCCTGGATCCCACCCAGGTGAAGTGGGCGGAAAGCCCCCGGGTGCGCATCGATTATATCATTGTGAAGAAAAGGGGGGGATGATCCCCCTGGAATTGTGAGTTTACACCCGCCCGGCTTATGCCTGGCGGGTGTTTTGTTTTTTGGGGGGGCATGGCTTCCGGGATGGATTAAATCATCTGGCTGCGGATGCGATGGAAGAGGTTTTCCAGGGCTTCGGGGCTTTCATTTTCCAATTTATCCATCTGGCTTTCCACCATGGCGTAGCGGTGGGGATCCGACATCTGGTCCAGCCGGTGGTAATAGCCCAGGCGGCGGCCCAGGACAAAATGGGTCTGCTCCCGTTCCCCCAGGGCCAGGAAGCGGTCCAGGACGGCCAGGATATCGGCCTTGGCATGGGGGAGCTGCCCCCGGATTTCCAGGAGGAGATCCACACTGTGGTGGTTGGCATAGTGGCTGGTGATGCCGTCCAGGGCCTCCACCAATTGCCGCTGTTCCCGGATGATGGCCGCCTCCGAGGGCAGGGTAAAGGCCCCGGATTGCAGTTGGTCGTAAAGGCCGGTGCCGGGCTTGACCCCGATGGTGAGGACCCGGATTTGGTCGGGGTTCACCGCGTTGAGCACTTCGGCGGTTTCCCTGGCGTGGATTTCGGACAGGGCGGTGCCCCCCAGGCCCAGGATGATGAATTCCGTGGTTTCCATGCCCGCCTCCCGGGCCAGGGTGCCGGCCTGGATGATCATTTCCCGGGTGATCCCCTTTTTCATTTGCTTGAGTACGGCATCGGATCCGGATTCCATGCCACAATAGAGCTTGTTCAGACCGGCGGCCCGGATGTCGGCCATGGCCTGGGGGCTTTTCCGGGCCATGGTCCGGGCCCGGCCATAGGAGGAGATCTGCTTCAGGGAGGGGAAGGCGTCCTTGAGGCAGGTGAGGACTTCGATGAGATCGGCGGTCTTCATGGTGAAGCTGTCCCCGTCCTGGAGGAAGCAGGTTTCAAAGGGATGGCCCCCGTAATACTCCCGGGCCGCCAGGATATCGGATTTGATCTCTTCCACGCTGCGCATGGAAAATGTCATCTCTTTGAACAGGGTACAGAATTCACAGCGGTTCCAGGGGCATCCCCGGGTGGTTCGGATTAAG
>JAKSBM010000343.1 GCA_022361135.1 Desulfobacterales bacterium
CAAGGGCATGCCCGTGACCGTCATGGACGTGGAGGACTATGACCTGGCCTTTGAAATGCTCAACCAAGGCGAGGTGGATGCGGCCCTGGTGAGCATTTCCTACGGCTCCCAGAATGTGGAGGACTACCCCCGGCTGTCGGACCAGCCCCTGATGTTCTACCCCACCTTTTCCCACATCATGGTGCGGCGGGGGGCGGATCCGGCCATCATCCAGGCCGTGAACCAGCACCTGGGGGACTTGATCCAGGACACACGCTCCATCTACCACACCAATATCAAGCGGTGGAAATTGGATGATTTTCTGGTGGCGAGGCCGGAAAGCCCCTGGACCCGACGGATCCAACAGGGGCTCCTGGGGGTTTTGATTTTGGCCGGGGGGCTCTCGGCCATGGTCTTTCTCCTCCGGGGCCAGGTGAAGCGTAAAACCCGGCAGCTCAATGACTCCAACCAACGGCTGGCGGAGGAACTCACCCGGACCACGGCCATGAAGGACAGCCTCCAGGAAAATGAACGAAAATTCTCCACCCTCATCAAAAACCTCCCCGGCATTGTCTACCGCTGCCGAAACGAAGAAGCCTTTACCTTTGAGTATCTTTCCAAACCCTCCATCTTTGCCGACGGCAGTGAGGCCATGCCCCTCACCCTCATGGAAATCACCCATGAAAAGGACATGGACATCCTCAGGGAGCGCCGGGGGGAAAGCCTGTACTCCAAGGGGCGGTACGAACTCATCTACCGGATCCACGACGGCATCAATGGATTTGCCTGGGTGGCGGACACGGGCACCTGCATCTGCCGGGGTGATGAAATCCTGGCCTTTGAGGGCTTTATTTCGGAAATTTCCAGCTCTCAGGAGGTGAATCTCCTTTTATACAAACAAAAATCCAAGACCCGCCACCTCTCCCCGGAACGGAAACGCTTCGGGGAAATCATCGGCCAGAGCGAGGCCATGCAGGGGCTCTACGACACCCTGATCCGGGCGGCGGCGTCCGAGGACAATGTCCTGGTCACCGGGGAGTCGGGCACGGGTAAGGAATTGGTGGCCCGGGAAATCCACCGCCAGAGCCCCCGTTCCCAGGGGCCGTTTATCACGGTGAACTGCGGGGCCATTCCCCGGGAGCTCATTGAGAGTGAATTCTTTGGATACAAAAAGGGGGCATTCTCCGGGGCCACCATGGATAAAAAAGGACATCTGGAAATGGCCCACCAGGGAACCCTCTTCC
>JAKSBM010000704.1 GCA_022361135.1 Desulfobacterales bacterium
AAAATGGCATTAACCGGTATACAAATATTCAAACTCCTGCCCAAAACCAATTGTAAGGAGTGCGGGGTTCCCACCTGTCTTGCCTTTGCAATGAACCTGGCCTCGGGCAAAGCTGAACTGGACGCCTGCCCCTACGTTTCCGAGGAAGCCAAGGAACAGCTGGCCGAGGCCTCTGCACCTCCCATCCGCCCCGTTGCTTTAGGTAAAGGGGTTCGGAAAACCACCACCGGTGGAGAGACCGTCCTTTACAGACATGAAAAAACCTTTTTCAACCCCACGGTTCTGGCCGCCACCGTCGCCTCGGACATGGATCTGGCCGACTTGGATTCCGCATTAAAGGTTTACAATGCCTTCCAATATGAACGTGTTGGCCTCAACCTTCGCCCCGAACTTCTGGCCGTCAAAGACGCCGGCGCCGGTGCCGAAGCCTTTGCCAAGGTGGCTGAAAAAATCGCCAAGGAAAGTGAATTCAACCTGGTTCTCATGAGCGAAGACACCTCCGTTCTCAAGGCCGGTGTTGAGCTGGCCGGTTTCAAACGCCCCCTGATCTACGCCGCCACCGAAGCCAATGCGGACGAACTGGGTGCCCTGGCCAAGGAAGCCGATCTTCCCCTGGCCGTGAAAGCCGACAGCGTTGAAGCCCTGATCCCCCTGACTGAAAAACTCACCGGCATGGGTCTCAAGGACCTGGTCCTGGACACCGGCGCCCGTGAAATCAAACAGGCCCTGGAAGATCAGGTGGCCATTCGTCGTGCCGCCCTGAAGGCCTCCAACAAGGCCCTGGGCTTCCCCACCATCACCTTCCCCTGTGAAATGGCCTCCAACCTGGATATGGAAACCCTCATCGGCTCCATGTTCGTGGCCAAATACGGCGGAATCGTGGTTCTGTCCGAGTTCACCTCCGAGTCCCTCTTCCCGCTGCTGCTGGAAAGATTGAACATCTACACCGATCCCCAGCGTCCCATGACCGTTGAAGAAGGCATCTTCCCCATCAACAACCCGGATGAGAACTCCCCCGTACTGGTTACCACCAACTTTGCTTTGACCTATTTCATCGTTTCCGGTGAAATCGAAGCTTCCAAGGTTCCCTGCTGGCTCATGATCAAGGACGCCGAAGGCCTCTCCGTCCTCACCGCATGGGCAGCCGGTAAATTCGGCGGCGACGATGTGGGCATGTTCATTAAGAAGAGCGGCATCGTTGAAAAGGTAAAACACACCGAACTCATTATTCCCGGATACGCAGCTGCCATCGCAGGCGACGTTGAAGAAGAACTTCCCGGCTGGACCATCACCGTAGGTCCCAGGGAAGCGGCTCACCTGCCGGCATTCCTGAAATCCAAATAAGGTAAAAAGGGGAGGAAAAGGCCAATGGCCTTTTCCTCCTTAAGATTGACCCAAAGCTAAAGGAAACTCGTATGATTCTATTTGGTGAAAGCCTGAATGTAATTTCCACTAAAATCGGAAAAGAATTCAAAGAACCAGATCCTGCCAAGCGGAACCCCGAAGTCATCCAGGAAGAGGTTCTTCGGCAGAAAGAACTGGGTATGGATTACATCGACATCAACCTGGGACCGGCCAAAAAATTCGGTACCGAACTCATGCCGTGGGTGGTTAATGTGGTTCAGGAAGCCGTACCGGGAATGCCCTTGTTACTGGACTCCTCCAACATCGACGCCATTGAAGCCGGCCTGAAGGTCTGCAAGCCCGCAGATCAGCCCCATATCATCAACTCCATCATGGCCCGCCCCGAGCGCTATGAAAAGATGGTTCCCCTGGCCGCCGAACACGATGCGGACTTTGTTGCCCTGATGTGGGGCCCCGAAGGCCTGCCCCGCGACGAAAACGAACGGGCCGCCCTGGCCGTTGAACTGCTTTACTTTGCCAACGAAGCCGG
>JAKSBM010000732.1 GCA_022361135.1 Desulfobacterales bacterium
CTGGTGGGGGCTCTGCTTCTGCCGGCGGCGCTGCGGGCGGGCCTTCCCCCCATGGGGGCGGCCATGGCCATTTCCATGTTTGGTTACGGGGTGGCGTTGACCACGGATTTTGTCATCCAGGGTGCCCCCAGTTTGTCTGCAAAATCGGCAGGCGTTCCTGTGACCGAGGTGATGGGATACAGTGTGCCTTTGGTTTTGATCTGGGCGGTGATTGCCCTGCCCCTGTCCTATCGGTCGGTGTGCCGGGAAATCCAGGCCCGGGGGGATGCTGAATATGAATGGGAATTGACCGCGGGGGAGGGGTATGATCTTTCCCCAAAGGCGGCGGCACAGGTTGAGAAATGGAAGATGGCTGCCCCGGGATTTAAGTCCATGATGATTTGGGTCATGGGGGTGCTCTTTGCCGGAAACATCTGGGCCATGCTGGCCTTTAAACTTCGGGGGGGCGATGCCACGGCCCTGCTGGGGGGAACCATTGCCCTTATTCTGGTGCTGGTCTGCCTGGGTGTTTACGGGGCCAAGGGTTTGGAAAAGATCACCGAGCACGGGCGGTCCGGCTTCTGGTTCGGGATCAAGATTTTTGTGCCGGTTTTTTTCATCGCTGGGTTTTTCTTCATGGGCGCCCCCGGTTCCAGCGTTGCCATTTTTGGGAAGGATGCTCCCTGTTTGCTTTTTGACATCGGCAATGCCGTGGCCGGTGTAATTCCCATGGGCAAGGTCATGGCGGCCCTGTCCCAGTCCATCCTCGGGGCCATCACCGGTTTGGACGGGTCGGGATTTTCCGGTCTTCCCCTCATCGGTTCCATGGCCCGGGTTCTGGGAACCCCGGCGGATTTGAACCTGGCGGCCTTGACGGCCCTGGGCCAATTCTTTTGCGTGGCCGTGGGCGGGGGCTGCATTGTTCCCTGGGCATTGATTCCGGCGGCGGGCATCACCGGCACCGATCCGGTGGAGGTGGCCCGTCGGAACATGGTGCCCACCCTGGCGGGGCTGGTCGGGGTTATTGTGGTTTCCCTGTTTTTGCTCTCATCGGTTCCATGGGCAGGGTGATGGTGAAGCAGGCGCCCTGCCCCGTTGGGGAGGTGGCCGTGAGGCTTCCCCCGTGGGCTTCGGTGA
>JAKSBM010000417.1 GCA_022361135.1 Desulfobacterales bacterium
CACCACCGGCATTGCCGTGGGCATGGCCACCAGCATCCTTCCCCACAATCTCAGGGAAGTGGCCAAGGCCCTTGTGGCCCTCATCGAAAATGAGGATGCCCCCCTCTCCACCGTCCTTCGTTATATCAAAGGACCGGACTTTCCCACGAACGCCGAGATCATTACTCCGGTCCAGGAAATCCGGGACATGTATAAAAAGGGCAAGGGCCGCATAAAAATGCGGGCCACCTATACCATCGAAGATGGTGAAATCGTTTTCACCGCACTGCCCTTCCATGCCTCGGTGGAAAAAATATACGAACAGATAGCCAGCCAGATGACGGCCAAAAAACTGCCCATGGTCAGCGACATCCGTGATGAATCCGACCATGAAGATCCCACCCGGCTGGTGGTGATCCCCAGATCCAATCGGGTGGACTTGGAAAGTCTGACCGCCCACCTTTTTGCCACCACCGATCTGGAAAAAAGTTATTCCGTCAACATGAACATGATCGGCATCAACGGTCGGCCCGAGGTCAAGGACCTGCTGACCATCCTCAAGGAATGGCTTTCCTTCAGGGCCGATACGGTGAGACGGAAACTCAATTTCAGGTTGAATAAGGTCAAGGATCGTCTCCACATCCTTGAAGGGCTGAAGATCGCCTTTTTGAACATTGACGAAGTCATCCACATCATCCGGAGCTCGGACGAACCCAAGGCGGATCTGATCAAGGCCTTTGGCCTCAGTGAAATCCAGGCGGCGGCCATCCTTGAAATCCGGTTGCGCCAATTGGCCAAGTTGGAAGAAATCAAAATCAATGCGGAAATGGCAGAGTTGGCCGAAGAACGGGACAGCCTTGAAAAACTTCTCAACGACGAAGCCGCATTCAAAGCCTACCTCATCGACGAAATCAAGGCCGACGCCAAAACCTTTGGGGACAAACGCCGCTCTCCCATTAAAGAACGCCGGGATGCAGAGGCCTTCTCGGCCACCGACGTCATTGACATTGAGCCGGTAACCGTCATCCTTTCTTCCAAGGGCTGGATCCGCGCAGCCAAAGGCCATGACATCAATCCGGAAAAGGTAAAATTCAAATCCGGTGACACCCTCATGTCCCATGTGCGCACCCGGAGTGACAAGCCGGTGATATTCCTGGATTCCACCGGCCGCAGCTACATGCTTTATTCCCATACCCTGC
>JAKSBM010000756.1 GCA_022361135.1 Desulfobacterales bacterium
GGGTGGAATGATTGTGGACAATCCCGGCATCCGCGAGGTGGCCTTTTGGGACGCCTCGGAGGGGGTGGAAGCCACATTTCCGGACATTGAAGAATTGGCTCGGGAATGCCGGTTTGCCAATTGTACCCATGCCCATGAGCCGGGTTGTCGTGTGATCCAGGCCGTACAGGATAAGGAAATTTCCCAGGAACGACTGGATAATTATGTGAAAATGCTCAAGGAACAGGCCTATGCCCGGGAGCGCCAGGAAAAAAGCGCCGATCGCCTGGAAAAGGATCGGTGGCAGGGGGTGTCCAAAAAGATCAAGGCCATGAAGAAAAAGGGCAAAAAAAAGAAAAAGTAGTTGTCTGGAATCGAATGAATAAAAGGGCCGTTCCCATGGGGGGCGGCCCTTTTTTACTTACACGGGATGCATTGAAATGGGGGCCTTTGGGCATTTCATGCCATGGGCCACGGGGCGTCCGGCTGCCCATGGCAGTGGACACGGCGAACAGGGTTACTTGGTGTAGCCCGTATCCGGGGGGTGGCCGGGCATGCGGGCGGTGCCGTTGGCCAGTTCGTCGCAGCGTTCATTCAATGGATTGCCGGCATGTCCCTTGACCCATTGGAATTTAATATCCACTTCTTCCAGGGCTTTCAGAAGGCGTTTCCACAGGTCTGAATTCAGGGCCGGGTTGCCGTCGGATTTTTTCCATCCCCGACGTTTCCATCCCTTGGCCCATCCCTTGGTGATGGCATCCAGGGTATACCTGGAATCGGAATGGAGGACAATGGGATCGGTGGCGCCTGCCAGGGTTTCCATGGCCACAATCACGGCCATCATTTCCATGCGGTTGTTGGTGGTCCGGTCGTAGCCTGCGGTGAGTTCCTGGGGTTCGGCCTGTCCCGGGCGCTGGATTACCACACCGTATCCGCCGGGGCCGGGGTTGCCAATGGCGGAACCATCCGTGTAAACCACGATGGCATTGTCCGGGCAGGGGGGAGGGGTTGTTGAGTATGTTTTTTTCTTGGAAGCGTCGGAAGAACTTTTTTTCCCGTAGACGGGGTTTTTCAAAAAGGCTTCTGCATCCTCCCGGGTTTTAAAGCTTTTATAAATGGCATTGGGGTATCCTTGGACCAGTCGCTGGGTTTCCGGCCAATTGGTAAAAATTCCTGTTTTATGCCCTTGGGCTACGGCGTAGTATTTCATGGAAGTCACTATAAATACCGGTTTGTCGATTGTAAAGGGTCGGCTCCCCAGCTTTGGAATACCAGCTATGGAAGCGCGGCAGTTTTTATGATATTTTTACAGGGTGTTATCAGCCTGAAATTTTAACCCCATTAAATCGCAAAGCAGATTTCCATGACCCCAGCAACAAAGGCCCTGAAACGGGCCAAAATTGAATTTGATCTCCTTTCCTTTGACCATGACTCCAATGAAACCCACTTTGGCAAAGAAGCTGCTGCCAAGTTGGGGCTGCCCGAGGACCACCTCTTCAAGACCCTTGTGGTCAGCGTGGACGGGCAATTGACCGTGGCCGTCGTTCCGGTTTCCCGTCAGTTGAATCTCAAGGCCCTGGCCAAGGCCGTGAAGGCCAAAAAAGCAAAGATGGCGGACAAGTCCCTGGTGCAGAAGACCACGGGATATATCACCGGCGGTGTCAGCCCCTTTGGCCAGAAAAAGAAATTGCCCACGGTGGTGGATGCCTCGGCAATCCAATTGGACCGGGTGGTGGTGTCGGCTGGCCGACGGGGGCTCCAACTCTGCCTGGCCCCCCGGGACCTGGTGGACCAGACCCGGGCGGTGGTGGCTGAAATTTCAGGGTGATCCATGTTCCATCAATATTTAGTATTTAGGATAAGGATTTCCCATGAAAACCATGAAAGCACTTGTAAAGGCCAAGGCTGAAAAAGGGCTCTGGCTCCAGGATGTCCCCGTGCCCGAGATCGGTCACAATGAAGTCTTGATTAAGATTTTAAAAACCTCCATCTGCGGTACGGATGTTCATATTTACAATTGGGACAAATGGTCCCAGGAAACCATTCCCGTTCCCATGCATGTGGGACACGAATTTGTGGGAACCATTGAAAAGGTGGGATCCCACGTGGCCGATTTCAAACCCGGTGATCTGGTTTCCGGGGAGGGCCACCTGGTCTGCGGCCATTGCCGGAACTGCCTGGCCGGGCGTCGCCATCTCTGCAACGCCACCAAGGGGGTCGGGGTGAATCGACCCGGTGCCTTTGCCGAATACCTGGCCATTCCCGTGACCAATGTCTGGTATTGCGATGAAAGTATCCCCCTGGATGTCATCTCCTGCTTCGATCCCCTGGGGAATGCCACCCATACGGCCCTTTCCTTTGACGTGTTGGGGGAGGACGTCCTCATCACCGGAGCCGGCCCCATCGGATGCATGGCTGCGGCCATTGCCCGCCACGCCGGTGCCCGGAATGTGGTGGTAACCGATGTTAACCCCTATCGCCTGGACCTGGCCAAAAAGGCCGGTGCCACCCTGGCCGTGGATGTCTCCAAGGAGAGTGTTGAAGATGCCCAGAAGAGCCTGGGCATGAGGGAAGGCTTTGACGTGGCCATGGAAATGTCCGGTAATCCGGCGGCCTTGAACACCATCCTGGATAATATGTGCCACGGCGGAAAAATCGCCATGTTGGGCATCATGCCCGAAGCCACCACCATTGACTGGAACAAAGTCGTGTTTAATATGTTGACCATCAAGGGCATTTACGGCCGGGAAATGTATGAAACCTGGTACAAAATGACCTCAATGATACAGACCGGCCTGGATATTTCCCCGCTGATTACCCACTCCTTCCACTATACGGATTTTGAAAAGGGGTTCGATGCCATGAACTCCGGCCTTTCGGGCAAGGTCGTGCTGGACTGGGCCTGATTCCCAGGCCCTTGGATCTTCCTCAATTTAAATTTGAAAAAAGGAAAGTTTACATGAGTACAGATAAACTGGACCAGGCCCTGGCAGGCGAACTGGCCGAACTCCAGGCCACCGGCCGGGCAAAATCACCGGAACGCATCATCCAGGGATATATCCCCCCCCGTGAGGGCAAGGGCCCCCGTTACCTTTTGGCCGGTGCCCAGGGGGAGTTCATCCGTCTGAATTCCAATTCCTACCTCTCCTTGTCCAACCATCCGGAAATGATTGTTGCCGCCGACAAGGCCACCCATGAATTTGGTGTGGGCCCGGGGGCGGTGCGTTTCATTGACGGTACCTTTAATTACCATGCCCAGCTGGAACAGCGGGTGGCCGATTTCACCAACAAGCCCAGTGCGAAGATTTTTAACTCTGCCTATACCTCCAATTGCGGGCTGGCCCTGGCCATTTCCAATAAGAAAACCCATTGGATCGGCGACCAGCTCAACCACAACAGCATCATCCGGGCCATGCGCATCACCAATATTCCCAGTGGTCACAAGGGGATTTTCAAGCACAATGACATGGATGACCTGAAACGCTGCCTGGATGAAGTCAGCCCTGAAATGGAACGGGTGGTGGTGGTCTTTGACGGAATCTTTTCCATGCGGGGGGATTTTGCCCCCATCAATGAAATCGTGGAGATCTGCAAGGCCTATGACCACAAGTTTAAGGACGGGGTGATCACCGTGGTGGACGATTCCCACGGCATCGGTGCCTATGGGGATACCGGGCGGGGAACCCCGGAACATTGTAATGCCTGGCCCGATGTGGTGGTGGGCACCTTTGGCAAAGCCTTCGGCGTCAACGGGGGGTTCATTGCCGCCAGCCCCACCATCGTGGAAGCCGTGCGCCAGCGGGCCGATACCTATATTTATACCAATCCCCTGAGTGTGGCCGATTGTGCCGCGGCGGTGAAGGCCCTGGACATCTGTGACAGTGAAGAAGGGGTGGGCATCCTGAAACATCTCAAGGAAAGAACCCAGCAATTCCGGGCCGGCCTGGAAGCCCAGGGGCTGGAATCCATCCCCGGACCCCATCCGGTGGTGCCGCTGATGGTGCGAGATACCGATAAGACCCATGCCCTGGTCAAATACCTCTACGACAACGGCGTACTGGTGGTGGGGCTTACCTTCCCCGTGGTACCCCAGGGGGATGAGACCATCCGTTTCCAGATCAATGCCGCCCATACGGCCCAGGACATTGACCATGTCCTCGCCCTGATTAAGGCATTCCCCGGATAGGTGTGATTGAATCGGTATCCGTCGCCCGAAGACGGTGGCTTTGTAGGACTTTGGATATCCTTCCTTGTATTTGTGCCTCCATGGGTGTAGGGTGGGACAAATGGATCGTTGACAGCTGTAAGGATTTTTGCATCTACGAATACGCATTTGCCGATCCGGCTTCCGATCCTTTGATGTAACCCCCAACGCAAGAGGAGGCAAAGGATATGGAACCCAATTTGTTTCGTGATTCTCGAGTAGCCATCAACCAGATGATTGATAATATAAATGAGATGATCGAAAAACGAACCACCGACTCCCTCCAAGATAAGTTTGGTGAACTCTGCGGTCTTCTGGACGAATTGACTCCCCAAGCCGAAGGTGAAATCCAGGAACGGTCCGTGAAAAATCTGGGCATTAAACTGAAGATCCTCAATGGTCGTTTGGATAAGCTCAAAACCAAACGGGCTGCCAGTGCAAGCCGGGATCGTTCCGGCATCATTTGGGATGAAAAACGGATTGCAGAGTTGGCCACCCCCTTTCTGGAAAAAGTGCTGGCCAATACGGGCGACGATTCCGATTCCCGGGTTTGTTTCGGGACCAGTGGCAAGGGAATCCGTCCCAATTATCACATCCATTTCGGTTCGGGCGAAAAAACGTCCTATAGCGGATCCAATCACAAGCCCGACGGCAAAGCCGTAGTCGATAAACCCAAAAAGATGTCTTCCCTGTTTCCCCAGCAGGTCATTGCAGATGCACTGGCTTCCAAGGGATAAGGCGTGAAGTTTTGTAAAGGAGATTGAAGTCCAAGATGAAGTGCATTAAATCCATTCTGGTTTTGGGAATTTTCCTTTTGCTCGCAACCCCCGTTGTGGGGAGTGCAAGTCCGGCCCAGGATCAATTAAAAACAAGTATTGATGGTATCCTCACCGTTCTCAAGGACCCCGGGTTTAAAGCCGAGTCCCAACGGGAGATGCGCCGACAGGCCCTGAGGGATATTGTTTATACCCGTTTTGATTTCAGGAAAATGAGCCAGCTCAGCCTGGCCCGCCATTGGAAGGCACTGAGCCCGGCCCAGAAGGATGAATTCACGGATTTGTTTTCCAAATTGCTGGAAAGCACTTACATCGGGCGCATCGAGGCCTATACCAATGAAAAGGTTGAATTCCTTGGGGAGCGGATCAAGAAGAAAAAGGCCCAGATCAATACCCGCATTGTGACCCAGGACATTGAAATCCCCATCAATTATAGAATGTTCACCCGGGGGGATGGAAACTGGATGGTCTACGACATGATCATCGAAGGGGTCAGCCTGGTGGGGAATTATCGCTCACAATTCGCCCAACTCATGGAAAAGGGCTCCTTTGAAGATCTCATCGGTAAGCTGAGGGCCAAGGTGGGCACACTTTGACCTAACACAATCCTAAACCTTTCCTAACATGGAGGGGATAGGTTCCTGCCAATTCAAACCAATGAAAAAGGCAGGAATCCATGATGCAACTTACCCGCAGCCGGTTTAATTTCGTTAAACCGGCTGTTTTGTTTTTTAAGCCCCGCCGTCAATCCCACACATCCCCCCAATCCTCCACCTTTTGGACCGTTGGCGTAAAGCTTCTGGTGGCCGTTGGCCTGGTGTCCAACCTCTGCATGGGGATTCTCATTTATTCCAACCATCTTTCCCTGGAGCGCCTGGCCGATCATTCCACGGCGCTTCTTCGCCTCAACACGGGTTTAAACCAGGACTTACGCTCCCAGCTGGCCCGGCTCCAGCAGAATTTGATCCAGATTCCAAATCAATTGGCCCTGGACCCCAACGGTGAAATCATCCGTCGCCTGGAACGGGATCCAAGCCTCATTTCCAAGGAAGTACTCCAGGGGCGGAATGCCTATAAAAAACGCTTCAACCGGCGCCAGCGCAGGGACCTTTCCCGGGGACGCTTTGTCCTGCTCCAGGAGGGGAAACAGATCCACGTATATAAAGGTCTTATGGATGGGGACCGGAAATTTACGGATGGGGTGGCCTTTTATATCCTGGCTCCCCCGGATCCGGACGGGCTGCGTAACGAATTAAACCATCTCATCCAAGGGGCAGGGCAGGGGGACCCCAAGGCAAGGCTCCAGGAGCTCGAACAACGCATTTCCATGCTTTCCGTGGATTTGGCCGACCAGGCCATGGCAGCGGAGGGAGCCAGGAACGGCATTGTCCACCAGGTGGAAGAGATTGAAAAGCGGGATCAGACCCTCTCGGATTTGCGGGATCAAACCCGCCACCGGGCCATGGTCATTGGCATTGCCGGTGTCCTGGCCAATCTTCTGGTTCTTTATCTGATCACCTGGGGGCAGGTGGAAATTCCGTTGAGACGGCTCATGAAATGCATTGAAGCCATCCAGAACAATTCAGGCCGGGATCGGGTAACCATTCCCTATCCCGGACGCAGGGACAGTATTGGGCAATTGGCTCGGGTGTTGGGGAAGTTCCAGCAGGTGGTGGAAGGGCAGCAGGCCCAGGCCCGGCAAAAGGCGCGGGAAAAGGCCGATTTAGATGAATTGATCCAGAGTCTGTCCACGGGGATCAAGGGAGAGGTGGCCCGGGCCCGGGGCATGGAAACCCATGCCCGCTCCATGCAGGAGGTGGCCGGGGGCACGGACCACCTGGCCGACGAAACCGCAGGGGCCGCCCGCAATAGTCTTGACCAGGCAGGGCAGGTTTCCAAATTGAGTCGGGAATTGAAACGATCCGTTTCCTCGGTGGGGGACCAGGCAAGGGCCCAGGAAGATCGGGTTATGGATATGGCCCGGGTTATTGAAAAGTCCCTGGGTTGCCTTTCGGATCTGGAGACGGCATCGGCCCAGGTGGAGGAAATCACCCTCATGGTCTCGGACATTGCCGGCCAAACCCGGCTTCTGGCGCTCAATGCCCGCATCGAGGCCACCCGGGCCGGCCAGGCGGGGAAGGGGTTTGCCGTGGTGGCCAACGAGGTGAGGGGACTTTCCTTGCAGACCGAGTCCGCCAACCAGGAAATCGCCCAGAAAATTCAAGCCATCCAGGCCGCCGGTCAGACCACCACCCACATTACCCGGGAATTGGCCCGGGACATGGAACAATTGATCCAGAGCGCCGGGCAGATCTCCACGGCCGTGGGGGACCAGGCCCGCATGGCCACGGACATCGACCAGGTCATGGATACCACCCGGCAGACCTTGGACCGGGCCTCTGATTTGGTGGCCCAGGTCAAGGATTCCGCCGGCAGAACCCATTCCCTGTCCGAAGAGGTGGACAGCCAGGCATTGGCCTCGGCCAAGTCCTTGAAAAAGTTGCTTAGAAATACCCTGGACCGCCTGGAATACCTGGGTGCCGGCCAATCTCTCAACGGCGCTGAGCGCCCCTTTCCATCTTAACTAACCATTTGCTAACACTTCGTTAAACCGGGCCTAATAATCTGTGGATATCCTTGCTTCCACAAAAACGAATACGAAAGATAAATGAGGTTGTCATGTCTCCATCCAATTTACTGATTCTCCTGCTGCTGCTCACGGGTATGGGCTATTACCTGGGGTCCAAGCGGGCGGTGGCCGTATCCCATAATCGGGGCGGTGTTGGAATCCTCCACTCCAGGCCGGCCTATTATGGTTCCCTGGCCGCCCTTTGGTGCGCCCTGCCGGCCCTGCTGGTCTTTGGATTCTGGCTGGCCTTTGAGTCCACGGTGATTTCCCAGATGGTCATGGCCCAATTGCCCCAGGAGATTCGGTCCCTGGCACCGGACCGGCTGAACCTGGTGATGAACGATGTGCGAAATCTGGTTTATGGGAATATCCTTTCCAGTGAGCCCGGTCCGGCCATCCAGGCTGCAGCCGACCATTACATGCGGCTGCGGAATTTAAGCCATGTGGCCCTGGCCGTGGTTGTCGCCTGCCTGGCCCTGGGGGGAATCCTGGGGGTCCATCGCATGATATCCCCGCGGCTCAGGGCACGGAACCATGTGGAAACCGTGGTCAAAATCCTGCTCATTGCCTGTTCCACCATCGCCATTTTCACCACCATCGGCATCGTGCTTTCGGTCCTCTACGAAGCCATTCGGTTTTTCAAGGTGATTCCCCTGGCCGATTTCCTCCTGGGATTGGAATGGAGCCCCCAGATGGCCATCCGGTCCGACCAGGTGGGCTCTTCGGGGGCATTCGGTGCCATTCCGGTGTTCATGGGCACCATGCTCATTTCCGGCATTGCCATGATGGTGGCCGTGCCCATCGGGTTAATGTCCGCTGTTTATCTTTCTGAATATGCCAATAAGAAATTCAGGGCCGTTGCCAAACCCCTGCTGGAAATTCTGGCCGGGATTCCCACGGTGGTCTACGGCTTTTTTGCCGCCCTGGTGGTGGCTCCCATGATCCGTAACACCGGTGCATCCATCGGCCTTTCTGTGTCCTCGGAAAGCGCACTGGCCGCCGGTTTGGTCATGGGGATCATGATCATTCCCTTTGTTTCTTCCCTTTCCGACGACGTGATCAATGCGGTTCCCCAATCCCTGCGCGACGGTGCCTTGGGCCTGGGCTCAACCCAGTCGGAAACCATCTGCCACGTGGTGTTGCCGGCGGCCTTGCCGGGGATTGTGGGGGGCGTTCTTCTGGCCGTCTCCCGGGCCATTGGTGAGACCATGATTGTGGTCATGGCAGCCGGTCTTTCCGCCAACCTCACCGTGAATCCTTTGAAAACCGTGACCACGGTAACGGTCCAGATCGTGACCCTGCTGGTGGGGGACCAGGAGTTTGACAGTCCCAAAACCCTGGCCGCCTTTGCCCTGGGGCTCATGCTCTTTGTGGTCACCCTGATTCTCAACGTCATCGCCCTGGCGGTGGTTCGTAAATACCGGGAGCAATATGAATAATTCAACCCCCCATAACAACGGCAACACCGTGCGTACCATGGACATCGTTTCCAGGGGACTGGCCAAACGATACAAGGCGGAAAAGCGGTTCCGTTTCTTTGGCATCGCCGCCATCCTCCTTTCCCTGGCCTTTTTGTCCGTGCTTTTTATTTCCATCATTGCCAATGGCTACACCGCCTTCCAGCAGACCTATATCCGGTTGGAGGTCCACCTGGATGCGGAGCGCATTGACAAGGAGAACCTGGCCGGCAGCAATTACCTGGGCCTGGTTCGCTCTTCCCTGAAGGCCAGCTTTCCCGGGGTGAAAAAGCGGGGGGACAAGCGCAAGCTCTTTGGCCTGGTTTCTTCGGGGGCTGCCTTTGATCTCCGGGATTTTGTCATGAAAAATCGCCATGAGATTGGCAACACCATACAGATCTGGGTGCCGGCTGATGACGATGTGGACATGGTGATGAAGGGACATATCCCCAGGGATGTGCCCGAGTCCGAGCGGCGCATGAATGATATGCAGTTCGGTTGGATCGATCAGCTCATGGCCCAGGGGCGCATTGAAAAACGGTTTAACACCACCTTTTTTTCGGCCGGGGATTCCCGGGAACCGGAACTCGCAGGGATATTCGGTGCCGTTTGCGGCAGCTTTTATACCCTGGTGGTCACCCTCTTGCTCTCCTTTCCCATTGGGGTGGCTACCGCGGTGTACCTGGAAGAGTTTGCCCCGAAGAACAGGTGGACCGATATCATTGAGGTCAATATCAACAATCTGGCTGCTGTGCCCTCCATTGTATTCGGCCTGCTGGGACTGGCCGTTTTCCTAAACTTTTTTGGTCTGCCCCGGTCGGCCCCCTTGGTGGGGGGACTGGTACTGACCCTTATGACCCTGCCCACCATCATCATTGCGGGACGGGCTTCCCTGAAGTCGGTTCCCCCGTCCATCCGGGAAGCTGCCCTGGGAGTGGGCGCCTCCAAAACCCAGATGGTGGCCCACCATGTGCTGCCCCTGGCCATGCCCGGAATGCTCACCGGCACCATCATCGGCATGGCCCAGGCCCTGGGTGAAACCGCTCCTCTGCTGATGATCGGCATGGTTGCCTTTATCGTGGATATCCCCGGTGGCTTCACCGATCCGTCCACGGTATTGCCCGTACAGATATTCCTCTGGGCCGACAGCCCCGAGAGAGCATTTTTGGAACGGACTTCCGCGGCCATCATGGTTCTCCTGGCTTTTTTGGTGACCATGAATTCCGTGGCGGTCTTCTTCCGGAAACGATTTGAAAGAAGATGGTAAATTTATCCAAATTAACGAGAATTGAAGGAGTAGAAAAATGAAAAAGCTTTTGGTCGTAGGACTGGCTCTTATCCTGAGTCTTTGTTTCTCCAATGCCTTTGCAGGTGCTTCCCGGGATTATATCTCCATTGTGGGATCCTCAACCGTCTATCCCTTTGCCACGGTTGTGGCCGAACAATTCGGCAAATCCAGCTCTTATAAAACCCCGAAAATTGAATCCACCGGTTCCGGCGGCGGGCACAAACTTTTTGGGGCTGGCGTGGGCGTCGAACATCCCGACATCACCAATTCCTCCAGAAGAATCAAAAAGTCTGAATTGAAAAAAGCCATGGCCAACGGCGTCAACGAAATCATCGAAGTGAAGATTGGTTACGATGGTATTGTTCTGGCTAATTCCAAAAAAGCACCGGCCTTCAAACTCAGTCGCAAGGATATCTTCCTTGCCCTGGCCAAGGATGTTCCGTCCGGAAATGTATCCGGCAAATTGGTTCCCAATCCCCACAAAACATGGAAAGACGTGAATCCTTCCCTGCCGGCCATTAAAATTGAAGTCCTTGGCCCCCCGCCCACTTCCGGTACCCGGGACGCCTTTGTTGAGTTGGCCATGGAAGGCGGTGCCAAAAAATTTGCCTGGATCAAGGCGTTGAAGAAAAAAGATAAAAAGGCCTACAAGGCCCTCTGCCATACCATCCGTGAAGACGGCGCCTATGTTGAAGCCGGTGAAAACGATAACCTCATTGTCCAGAAACTGGATGCCAACCCCAATGCCCTGGGCATCTTTGGTTTCTCCTTTTTGGACCAGAACACCGACAAAATCCAGGGTTCCTATGTGGATGGGGTACAGCCCACCTTTGACGCCATTGCCGACGGCGACTACCCCGTATCCCGTCCCCTGTTCTTTTATGTGAAAAAAGCCCATGTACAGACCATTCCCGGTATCAAGGAATTTTTGACCGAGTTCACCAGCGAAAAAGCCTGGGGTGATGAAGGCTACCTCACCGACAAGGGGCTCATCCCCATGCCGGTGGCGGAAAGACAGCAGTTCCGCAGTGCCATCCAGAATTTGACTCCCCTGAGCGAAGGGGATTTCTAAAAATTGTACAAACCCGCCGGAACAGGCTGCATGGCCTGTTCCGGTCAACCCTTTGAGTTAGGAATGCACCATGCATATGTTGGACACAGGCGTCATTCAAAAGAAGCCTATGGAAGTAAAGGAAAAGGGTGATGTGGAGTCCATGCCCATGAAAACCAATAAGCGAAAACTGGTCGCCCGGGACCACCGGGACACGGTGGGGGAAAAGAGTGTCGAAAACCCCCGCATGCGTTGTTTGGATGTGGAGGTTTACTACAACCACGGAGAGAAAAAGGCCATCAATAAGGTCTCCCTGGACATTGGCCGAAATGAGGTCATTGCCATGATCGGCCCCTCGGGTTGCGGCAAGTCAACATTTTTACGTTGCCTCAACCGCATGAACGACACCATTGACGGCTGCCAGGTCCGGGGCGAAATCACCATGGACGGCAAAAACATCTATGACAAGGATGTGGATGTGGTTCCCCTGCGGGCACAGGTGGGCATGGTTTTCCAAAAGCCCAACCCCTTTCCCAAGTCCATTTACGACAATGTGGCCTATGGACCCAAGATCCACGGTCTGGTCCAGAACCGGGACGAAACCGATGAATTGGTGGAAAAATCCCTGAAGCGGGCCGGCCTCTGGAATGAGATCAAGGATCGGTTGGATCAACCCGGTACCGGGCTTTCCGGCGGCCAGCAACAACGGCTTTGCATCGCCAGAACCATTGCCGTGAACCCGGAAATCATCCTCATGGACGAGCCCTGTTCCGCATTGGACCCCATTGCCACGGCCGTGATCGAGGATCTTATCGATGAATTGAAACAGGAATATTCAATTGCCATTGTGACCCACTCCATGCAGCAGGCGTCCCGGGTGTCACAGCGCACGGCTTTTTTTCACCTGGGCGATCTCATTGAAATCGGTCCCACGGATCAGATTTTTTTGAATCCCCTGCACCAGCTCACCGAGGATTACATCACCGGTCGATTTGGATAGGCGTTTCCCGTGATTGTCCCGAATCATGTTCCGGTTGAATGGAATTGGGCGTGACTTTTGGATGAACCTTTTTTGATGGAACCGGGCTAATAATTCATCTTGTCCGGAATGACCCCCCTGACCCCGCCACGCGGGCAGGGGGTATCGCTGCTTCTGCGGGGAATAAGGTGGATATGGGTGTGGAAAATGGTCTGGCCGGCATCGGCCCCGCAATTGGCTCCGATGTTGAATCCGGTGACCGACGGATCTTTGGCCTGGATATCCTGGGCCATGATCTGGATCAGCTCCCGGGCATCCTGGTGTTCTTCCGGTGTCATGGCAAAATAATCCTTGCAATGGCGCAGGGGGATGATGAGTAAATGATGTTCAGAAACCGGGTTGCGGTCGGCAATGGCATATACACTTTTATGGGTGGCCACCACGGTCTGGGTGTGGGGATGGCAAAAGGGGCAGAACTCTTCGGGGCTGTCTTGCTGCATTGGGATCTTCTATTTCCTTCAAGGTGGGTCAAAATTTTCGCCATCATATCACAGGGATGAAGAAGTTGAAATTCCCTTTTCTTCTGCCTCGTCAAAAGCTATGATACTAAAGATTCAACATACCCTTTATATCTGTTTCCCTGGGAGGGGTTCCATGAAAAAAATTCTCATCACCGGTGCTTCCGGTTTTGTGGGCAGCCATTTGGCCCATTCCTTTCTGGAAAGGGGAGATGCCGTCACCGGTCTGGGGACCTCGTCCCGCCATCCCTTTGAATACGAGTATGAACATTTTAACTGGGTCCGGGCCGACACCCGGTATCCGGGGCCGTGGCAGGACTGGGTCAAGGACGCCGACTGGATCATTAACCTGGCCGGCCGCAGTATTTTCCAATATTGGACCCAATCCTACAAAGAGGCCATTTTCCAGTCCCGGGTATTGACCACCCGGAACCTGGTCTCGGCCATGGAGGGCCATCCCGTTTTTTTAAGCACTTCGGCCGTGGGATTTTACGGGGATTGCCGGGACGAGGATCTTGCCGAAGACCATGTGGGGGGATCTGATTTTCTGGCCCAGGTGTGCCAGGATTGGGAAAATGAGGCACTTTTGGCTCAAGACAAGGGTGTCCGGGTCTGTATCATGCGTCTCGGTGTTGTCCTGGGACATGGGGGCGCCTTGGCGGTCATGGCACCGGCCTTTAAACTTTTCATGGGCGGACCCCTGGGGAAGGGGCGCCATTATTTCCCCTGGATCCACCTCCATGATCTCAAACGGGGGGCCCAATTCCTTTTGGACCAGGAAGGGGCGTCCGGGGCCTATAATTTTACCGGGCCGGAATTGGTTCGCCAGGGAGTATTCGCAAGGGAAATGGGCCGTGTACTGGGGCGTCCGGCTGTTTTGCCTGCCCCGGAATTCGTTGTTAAAAAATTGATGGGGGAGCTGGGGGCTTCCCTGCTCCAGAGCCAGAAAGCCTATCCCCACCGACTCTTTGAAGCCGGTTTTGAATTCTTATATCCCACGGTTAAATCTGCACTTTCACAGATATATCAAAGATGATCGGGGAAAAACTTTGAATTGCGGCATGGGATTTGCTACTTTAAAAAATCGTTTTTAATCAATCGTGAACTTGGGAAAGCTCCCCACAGACTAACTATTGAGGAGGTAACGATGAATTTTGGATCCGTTGACGAAATCTTGGAATTTGCCATCAAGAGAGAAGAAGAAGCCGTTGCATTTTACCTGTCCCTGGCCAAGGAAGCCACACGCAAAGCCTTGCAGGAAACCTTTGAAAGTTTCGCCAGGGAAGAGGAAAAACATGTGAAGTTGCTGTCGAACATTTCCGGTAACAAGGATATGATTGATTCCTATGAATTCAAAAAGGTTACCGACCTGAAGATCAGCGATTATCTGGTGGAAAAGGATTACGAAGAAGGCATGCCCATGCCGGAAATCCTGAAGCTGGCCATGAAAAGGGAGGAAAAGGCGGTAAAGCTTTACCAGACCATGGCCGAGCAGACCGATAATGCCGACGTGAAAAAGGTTTTCCAGATCCTGGTCCAGGA
>JAKSBM010000973.1 GCA_022361135.1 Desulfobacterales bacterium
AGATGGGAAGGCGATATTTCACAGGAATCCTTTGGTTCAGGTCAGTTCGAATAAAATGCTGACGCGTAGGGTCATGGGGGTTTTTAGTATATGAGCCGGGGGCACTGGAAAGGGAACTGCCTTTTTTACGGCTTCCAGGGCGGCCTGGTTCAGCATGTCGTGTCTGGATTTGCGGGCCAGGGTGAGCATGGAAATGGTCCCGTTGGGTGCCAGGGTGAATTGGACCTTGACCCGACCCTGGATATGACGGGACCGGGCATCCTCGGGGTAGGATTTCATCTGATTGATCCTGAGGTTCAGCAATTCGAAATACTCCCTGGCCGAAGAGAATTGTCGGATTTCCCCCATGTCGGGAGCAGCAGCTCCAACCGAAGGCAGGCCTGCCACATGGTATGATCCCATGTCCATCTGATCGGGCAATGCCGGCAGGGGGATCTGCTCGGCCAAAGGATCGGGAAGATCCGGCGCAGGGATGTGAACCGGTGCCGGTGGCCGATGGGTATTTGCCACGGTCCTTGGTTTTGGATCGTCGGGAATTCGTCTGGATCTGGGCGTTGGGAGCCGTCGGGCATTGGGCCTTGAAATATTTTCCATGGTCAATTCAATGTAAGAAATGGCATGGCTTTCATATATGCCCGACAGGTGGAGGAAGAGAAGCACATGGGCGATCATGGAGACCAGGATAAATCCCGTGAGAAGTCGGTTATTCTCCTGTTTAAGTGTTCCTGCCACCATTAGATGCCCTTTTCCGTGGCCAGGCAGAGTCGGGATGCACCCGCAGCCTTGGCAATGTCCATGACCTTGACCGCCTTGTTAAGGATAACGGCCCGATCGGCTTTGATGACCACCAGCCGATCCCGGTCGGTGCCGATCATTTCCTTCAACCGGGTGAAAAGCTGATCCATGGGGATGTTCTGGTCGGCAATGTAAGGCAGTCCCTGTTGATCCACATAAACCGTAATCTCCTGCTGCACCTGGGGGGCACCGGCCCGGGCATTGGGCAATTTGATTTTAATGCCTTCCTCCACCATGAAGTTGGTGGTGAGCAGAAAATAGATGAGCAAAAGAAAGACAATATCAATGAGGGAGGTCAAGGGGGCCTGGACCTGATACCGTGCTTTTTTGGGGCGGATCATTCCCATGTTAGTGCTTCCCCCGGGCCATGGCTTTGTATACCAGGGCCAATCCGTTTTGGAGTCGGGATTCCTGGGCATCCACCCGGGCACAGAGATATGAGTGGGCCAGCATGGCGGGAAGTGCCACGGAAAGGCCCATGGCCGTGGTGAGCATGGCTTCCCAGATTCCGCCGGCAAGGACGGCGGCATTGACCTTGCCCCCCATCTCCTGGATGACCATGAAGGCTTTGATCATGCCGATGATGGTGCCCAAGAGTCCCAGGATGGGGGCGATATTGCCGATGGTGGCCAGGGTCTGGAGGTGGGCGGACATGCCCCGAACCTCCTGTTCCGTGGCATTGACCACCAGGGTCTCCTGGGTGGCCGCATCCATGTCCCTGGCCTCAATGGCCTTGTCCAGAACCCGGCCCATGGGGCATTGGCTTTCCCTGGCCATGGTGGCCGCCCGGCTCATCTCCCCGGCGGTAACCTGTTCCACCACCTGGTTTTCAATGCCCTTTCCCCGTTTTCGAATCAGGGCCAATCGGATGCACCGTTCAAGAAATATGGCCAGGACCAGAACCGAGCACGCCACAATGGGGACCACCAGAATCCCGCCCTTGGATAACAACTCCAACATGATTACAACCTCCACATATCCTCCGGTCCTTTATCAGGCCGGGGGCGTATCATCTGTAAAATCTATTTTTCCGTCAAAATCAAGATCCCGTTGCCGTTTTACAATGGCCTGGGATTCATCATAGGTTTCCCACAGGTCGGCCTTGCCGTCCTTGTTGGTATCTTCATGGACCTGGGTGAGCACGCCCCGGGGGCCGTACCAATACCAGATATCCGTTTTTCCATCATTGTCCGTATCTTCCTGGGCCCGGGTGGGCATGTCTCCCTTTTCGTAGAACCAGGTTAAGGCAGGACGGCCGGGAAGGCTTTCCCGGACTTGAATTAAAGTTTCATTGGGACCGTAGAATTCAACCAGGTCCATTTCACCGTCCCCATTGGTATCCATTTCCTTTTGGGTCAAGGCTCCCTTGGTGAAATGGGAGCGGCGCTCGGCTTTTTTGTCCTGGTTCAAGTCCAGGCTGATAATATGGCCCCGGGCCGTATACTCCTGCCGGGTTTCAAAGAATCCGTTGAAATCTGTGTCCGAAAGCATGAGGCGGGGTTTGCCGGCTGCGCCGTGGTGGATCTGGACATCGAATTTACCATCCTTGTTTTTATCCAACCGGGTTTGTGAAATTCGTCCCTTTTTGAAGAGGAGTCGGGTTTCAAAGAAATCATCCCCGTCCGTGTCCGATTCGGTCTGGGCCAGTTGTCCCTTTTGATAGCTGCGGATTCGGTCGATCCGGCCGCTGTGATTGGTATCCTCTCGGCTTAGGCTGGGCCGGCCCTGGTCGTCCAATTGAACAAAATAGTCGAATTTGCCGTCCAGGTTGGTGTCCTTGTCCATGGTTCGGGCCTTGCCGGACTCAAACCGGGTAATGACGTCGGGCTTTCCATCCCGGTTGCAGTCCTTGCTTTGCAGGGACGGTAGACCGGATTTGAAATCCAGGGTTTCTTCCCAGAGCTCTCCCTGTCCATTCAGGGTGAATGGGGCTTTTTGGATTTGTGCGATGTGGCCCTGGTCGTCAAAACGGATGATTTGCTCCACACGGCCATCCCCATCCTGGTCCATCTCTCGAATCTGGGGCTTTTGGTTTTTAAATCGGGTCCAGGCATTGATCCGGCCATTCCCGGTCAGATCCTGTTCCGACCAACTGATTTTGCCCTGGTTAAATCCGTAAAAGGTATCCATTTCCAGGTCGCCGCTGGTATCCTTTTCCATTTTCGAAGGAAGTCCCTGGTCATCAAACCAAGTGGTTTGAATCCTTTGGCCTTGGGCATTGCACCGTTCCTGGCGGCAGCGTTTCCCTTCTTTAATGTAATCGGTGCAGTCCATGCGGTGATCCTGGTCCGTATCCCGGATGATTTTGGAAATTTGTCCCTGGATATAGAAGCGTTTTTCCTCGGCCCATCCATCTTGATCCGTATCGGATTCCACCCGGAGGATGGTACCGGCATTGGTGTAAATGAGAACTTGGTCGATGAGGCCGTCCTGGTTGGTATCCTTTTCCCTTCGCTGTTCCGCCCAGGTCGAAGGGGGCAGGAAAAAAAGGCAGAAGCAAACGATCAGAGTCGTCCGGGAAATCATGGTCAATTATCCTTAATATGGGGTTCGGAAAATACGGCCTTGATTTAGGATCTCAGGTCTGTTTTGTCAAGAAAACTATGGAGGGAAAAACCAATACTGACTAAAAATAACCCCTGCTGCCCAATCCAATGGAAAAGAAATGGCAGCAGGGGAAAGTGTGGATCAGGGGGAAGGTGTTTTTTGTCGGTTTTTGGCAAAACTGCGGTGGGTCAGGTGAAACAGGTCATGGGCCATCTGCTGCACCTCCGGGGAACAGTCTGCTTTCTTAAAGGTCCTGTCCCGGGCAAATTCCCGCCAAAAGGGAGGCAGACACTCCAACCGGGAAGCCATGCCTCCCTGGGGATCCTCTTCAACATAGAGGACCGTTTTTATCCCTGAATTGATAATCCGGGTGAGACACATGGGGCAGGGTTCCATGGATGAAATCAAAAGCAGGTTAGGGCATCCCCGGGGATCCTTCCCGCTTTTTCGTCTATGCTGTTTTCGTGCCTTGTCTTCATAGGCGTTGAGCAGATCCATCTCTGCATGGAGATCACTTCTGAAATAACCGTCATATTGCCGGTTGCGTCCTTCCATGACCACGCTGTTGTCCCGGGTGTCGATGATGCAGGCCCCAATGCCGCCGCTCCCGTTTTTTACAGCAGCCAGGGCGGTTTTTACCACCTGAAGTCCGTGGATCTCATGGGCGAAACCCGACCGGGGCACATGGGAAAGGATGCGTTGCTCAAGGGCGGCCAGTTTTTCTGCATTCACACTGGGGTTTGGGCTGCCTGCAATGGATACCCCCATGAGTAGTTGGATACAAAGCCCCGTGAAAATGAGGCGCAGCAGTGTGGGATTCATCACGGGTTCACCTCCCAGTAAACCAGGGCAGCCCGGTTGCCGGGGGGCCAGACGTAGGATTCTCCATCGTAGGTGAGTTCCTGTTCCAGAAGTTCCATCAGCCAGGTATCATGGTCGGTGCGATCATGGATATTCAGCCGGTTTTTGATGTCCTCCAGGGCCTCTTCCAGGCTGGAATGTTTCCAGGCCTGCCAGATTACCTCGGCCTCCATGTGGACATCGGGGTAAATATCCATGGTGTGCAGCACATTTAAGGCCACCTGAAAGTTGGGACTGTCGTAGGGATGGCCCAGGACATGCCGGGCGGCCAAGCCCATGACCGATTGGGCATATGGGGCCCTGAGGACCATGATGCATCCCCTTTGGGCAATGAGATTCATTTTTTGGACAAAGCCCCTAAGGTCTTCTTCTCCGTACATGGAGTGGGAAGCCAGAACATAATCATGGGGCTCCACCTCGTCATCGGGCCACCGGCCGGTGTGGATGCGGATGTTTTGGATATCCTTTTCCCGGATGTTCTCTTCCAAAATTTCCCGCATGGGGATGGAAGGTTCCATGGCTGTGACGGATTTGGCATGGGGGGCTGCAAAAACGGCCCATTTGCCGGTTCCGGCACCGATGTCCAAAAGGGTTGATCCGGGGTTGGCCTTTAATCGGGCCAGGAGGAATTCCCGGGAAGAGTCCGGTTTTTCCCACCGTTTGTTGACCATTTTATTAAAGTTTTTAGCCCGGTCTTTCCAGAAGTCGTCCTTGGGGTTCTGGCGCTGGCGGGCAAACGCGCCATCCTGGAGTTGTGAAAGTTCTGCCCAGAGCCGGGCCCAGTTTGGAAGGGTTTCCATGGTTCACCTTGGTTGTTGAAGACTGAAGATCAGTCCTGGGTTAAGGGGTTTGCCCGGTGTTTTTCAGCAGAAGTGCAAACACCGGTGCACCGAAAATTGCCGTTAAAATACCAATGGGGATTTCCGTGACCCAGAGGGTCCGGGCCAGGGTGTCCACCAGGGTGAGGTAGACCGCCCCCAGGAGCATGGAGACCGGGAGCAGGTATCGATGATCAGGTCCCACCAAAAGTCTTCCCAAGTGGGGGATCATTATCCCTATCCAACCGATGATGCCGCAGATACAGACGGCCGAGGCCGTGGCAATGGTTGCGCTTAATATGACCACGGTTTTCAGCAACGGGGTGTTGGCTCCCAGGGCCCTGGCATCTGTTTCTCCCATGGCCAAAAGGTTGATCTGCCATCTGATTCGCAGGAGTACCACGATACAGATGATGAATAAAGGGGCGGTGATGAAAAGGTTGGTGGCACTGACATGATTGAGGGAACCCAGGAGCCAGAAAACAATGGCTGGCATTTTGTTCATGGGATCGGCAATGTATTTTAAAAATGAGGTCAATGCGGAAAACAGGGAGCCCATGACAATGCCGGAAAGAACCAGCATCAGGGTGGCCCGCATCTGGTAGACCCGGGAGAGTGTATAGGTGGCGCCCACGGCCACAAGGCCCATGGCAAAGGAGACCAGGTGGATGATCCAGATATCATTGAAGAAGAGGATGGCCAGGGCCGCACCAAATCCCGCACCCGAAGCCACACCCAGGATATGGGGGCTGACCAGGGGGTTCTGGAACACCCCCTGGAAGGCGGCTCCGGAAATGGAAAGCGCAGCCCCCACCATGATCCCGGCCAGGACCCGGGGCA
>JAKSBM010000981.1 GCA_022361135.1 Desulfobacterales bacterium
CGAGGTCTGCTGGGCCCAGTCTTCTCCCCAATCGTTGTAGGTGGCCGGATCTTCTTTGATGTAATCCATGAAGGCCTTTTTATCCACCCCGCAGCAATTGAATACCAGGGTGACGGCCTGGCGGGTGTCCAAGGCTTCAATGCGGCAGGGTGCACCGGCCCGGAAGGCAATGTCGGCGTCGCCGGTGGCATCGATGACCACCTTGGCCAGGATGGCTTCACGGCCGGATTTGCTTTCGGTGATCACGCCTTTGATCTCGTCCCCTTCCACAATGGGTTCCACCCCATAGCAGTGGAGGACGGGAATCACACCGGCTTCGGTGACCATGACATCGGCCACATGCTTGAACAGCTCGGTGTTCAGGGCATGGGAATCGGACTGGGGTTCCGGAGCGGCAGCCCCCATGTCCACGGCCCGATTTTCAAACTCAATGCCGATGCCTTCGGTATCAATGGTTTTTTCGTGGCGGTACCAGGCCAGGGATTCCACCCCGACGGAGGTGAGGTTACCGCCAAAGCAGCCGTAGCGTTCCACCAATGCGGTTTTCACACCGGCCCGTGCCGAAGCGATGGCTGCGGCCAGGCCGCCGGGGCCTCCGCCCACCACCAGGACATCCACATTGTCCCAGACCGGGGTCTTTTTTTCCGTTTCAACAACAAAACTCATATCTAAAACTCCTCGTGTTTAATACCCGAACATTCTGGGCAGGAACAATACGGACTGGGGAATGAAGGTGATCATCAGCAATACGGCAACCAATACCCCCAGGAAAGGCCAGATGGCCTTCATGACTTCCTCGAAGGAAACACCGGCAATGTCGGCGGTCAGGTAGGCGCAAACCCCCAGGGGAGGTGTGATGAGCCCGATGTTCAGGTTCAGCTCCAGCAGCACCCCGAAGTGCATGAGATCAATGCCCAGGCTGGCCATGAGGGGCAGCAATACGGGCACAACGATCATGAGAACGGAGATGCCTTCCATGAAGCAGCCCAGAACCAGAATGAAAACGTTGAG
>JAKSBM010000185.1 GCA_022361135.1 Desulfobacterales bacterium
CAACACCGCCTCCCGTGCCGGTAAGGTTCCCCCCCTTTTCAATGGGGCCTATGCCGTGGCCAAGGCCGGTGTAATCATGCTCACCAAGGTCATGGCCAGGGAATTGTCCGGCATGAAGATTCGGGTCAATGCCATCTGCCCGGGGCAGATCATGACCGATTTGGAAAAATGGCGCTTCGGCCTGGAGGCCCAGTTTTTCAATACCACCGTGGAGGAACAGGAGGACAAAATGTGCCAGACCATACCCCTGGGGCGCATTGGAACCACCCATGAGGTGGCGGATATGGTGGCCTTCCTGGCCACGGACGCCTCCTCCTATGTCACGGGCCAGGCCTTGAACATCTGCGGCGGCCAGCTCATGGAGCTCTAAGCGTACCCCCGGGAGAAAGGAAATCATTCTCCCGGCCAGGGAAATATCGTTTCATCCATAAAAGATTACCCCCATAGAGGAGCAGTTCAACGGAAAGACAGATTTAATCCATAAAGGAGGGTCCAATGACGACCATTACCGGTGCACAGATCGTGGCAGAGGCGTTGATTGAACGGGAAATTCCCTACATCTTTTCCCTGAGCGGGGGCCATATCACCCCCATTTATCAGCATTTGGAAGGCTCCGGGGTGAAAATTTTCGACACCCGGCATGAGCAGTCGGCCCTTTTCATGGCAGAAGCCTACGGTAAGATGACCCGCACCCCGGGGGTGGCCATGGTCACGGCGGGGCCCGGTTTCACCAATGCCCTCACCGGCATTGCCTCGGCCCATTTTTCCAACACTCCCCTGGTCCTCATCGCCGGTTGCGTGGGCATGGACAATAAGGAAAAACTCGATCTCCAGGACATGCCCCAGGCCGCAGTCATTGAACCCATGGTGAAAAAGGCCCTGGTCTGTCCCAAGGCGGAGCGGGCCCATGAATACCTGGATATGGCCCTGCGCATCGCTTCGTCGGGTCGCCCCGGTCCGGTTTACCTGGAATATCCCGTGGATGTACTTAACACCCCGGTGGATCCGGCCGAAGTTCGGAAAACCCAGACCCTGGCCCGGAACCATCCGGCGGACCCGGCTTCGGCCCAGGAACTCATCCAGCTCCTCCTCAAGGCGGAAAAGCCCGTGGTCATTGCGGGCACCGGTGCCTGGCAATCCCATGCAGAAGAAGAAATCAAAGCCTTTGCCGAAAGCGCCGGTCTACCCGTCTTCACCTCCCTTTCGGGCCGGGGGATTCTCCCGGACACCCATCCCCTCTGTTACGAAGGGGCCATTGCTATCCGTCCCGGGGCCGGTTTTGCCGCATTCCTGGAAACCGATCTGGTTGTGGTCCTGGGCACTCGAATTTCCCTCTATTATCTTTTTGGGGATATTTTTAATCCCGCCGCCAAAATTGCCCAGGTGGATATCCATGCCGAGGAAATCGGCCGGAACCGCACCGTGGACCTTCCCATTGTGGGGGATGTCAAAGGTGTGGTGGCCCAGTGCAATGCATTGATTCAGAAAGACAATCTGGGTCAAACCCTCACCCATCGTTTCTCTCCCTGGATCCAAACCCTGGACCAGGCCCACAAAGATGGAAAGGCCCCTGCGGAAAATGATTGGAATTCCGACAACAGCCCCATCCATCCCATGCGCCTGGCCCGGGAGGTGGATGCCTTCATGGATCGGGAGGATGACCTGGTGGTGGCCGACGGCGGGGATACCACCACCTGGATGGGCATGACCCGTACCCTTTCCGTGCCCGGTCGTTACCTGGATTACGGGATTTTCGGTTCCCTGGCCGTGGGCCTGCCCTATGCCAATTGTGCCCAGCTCCTCAACCCGGGCAAGCGGGTGGTCCTGGTCACCGGGGACGGCTCCGTGGGATTTAATTTCATGGAATTTGAAACCGCCATCCGAAAAAATCTGCCCCTGGTGGTGGTGATCTCCAATGATTTGGGCTGGGGTATGATTCGCCATTCCCAGGAAATCCGCATCGGCCATGCCATTGAAGACGGGACCTGGATCGGCCAGGTCAATTACCACAAAATGGTTGAAGCCATTGGCGGCAAAGGCTATTTGGTGGAAGATCCCGCCGATATCCGCCCCGCCCTGGAAGATGCCTTTGCTTCGGGCAAGGTCTGCTGCATCAATGTCATGACCGATCCCACCACGGTGAGCCCGGCCTCCATGGCCCTGGCCAATGTGGGGGCCTACAAGGCCTGACCCCGGGAACGGCTGCTCCTATTCCATTAACAGATCCCTCGGCAGCCGCACGTGGAGCCGGAATCCCGTCCTCGGGGTTTCGGCTCCGGTCCGTACCATCATTTGCATCGCACTGATTCACCGACCCGGGCCAACAATCTTCATTCAGTGTTGGCCCTAACCCTATCAAAAGGGAAACGGAGGAGATATGGATCCCGTCACCACGGCAATTGATCAGGTAAGGCTGAACTTCAACCCCTCGGGCCTGGCGGTCATCAACGCCGCCATCGGCCTCATGATGCTGGGGGTGGCCCTGGAATTATCCCCCAGGGATTTTAAGCGCATCATGGTTAACCCCAAGGCACCCCTCATCGGCCTGGCAGCACAGTTTCTGTTGCTGCCGGCCTTCACCTTTATTCTGGTCTGGCTCATCAAGCCCCACCCCTCCATTGCCCTGGGCATGATGCTGGTGGCGGCCTGCCCGGGTGGGAACCTTTCCAATATCATCACCTACCTGGCCCGGGGGAACTCTGCGGTGTCCATTTCCATGACCGCCATTTCCACCATCGCCGCCATTGCCATGACCCCCTTGAATATTGCCTTCTGGGGCAGTTTGAATCCCGCCACCGCCGTTATCCTCAGGGAGGTCAGCCTTAGTCCGGTGGCGGTGTTTAAAACCGTCTTCCTCATCCTTGGGATTCCCTTGCTCCTGGGGATGGGGCATTTCTTTCCAAACCTTGCCCGCAGGGTGCGCAAACCCTTTAAAATATTTTCCCTGTTTTTTTTCATCGTCATTGTCATCGGGGCCTTGGCCACCAATTGGACCTATTTTCTTGAATATGTCGGCTGGGTGGTCCTGGCCGTCCTCCTCCACAATGGACTGGCATTGAACCTGGGCTATTGGTCGGGCAGGGCATCGGGCCTGGCCGAGCCGGATTGCCGGGCCATCTGCATTGAGGTGGGAATCCAGAATTCCGCCCTGGGTCTTGTCCTGGTTTTTAATTTTTTTGAAGGCCTGGGCGGCATGGCAATCCTTACGGCCTGGTGGGGCATCTGGCATATCATCGCCGGTTTGCTCACCGCGCTTTTTTTCAGCCTTAGATCCCAGGCAACCCCCCTTGAAAACCAGGAGGTCATCCATGACAAATCCATTTTATGAGGGACGTGTGGCATTGATAACGGGCGGGGCTTCCGGCATTGGCCTGGCCCTGGCCCGGGAATTGTTCCAAGCCGGTGCGGAATTGGTGCTGGTGGACATGGATCCCCTTGCCCTGGCCGCCTGTGAAAAGGAATTCGAAGGGGCAGGGCGGCCGGTCCTGGCCCTGGAATGCGATATTTCCGATCCCAAGGCCTGTATCCGGGCCGTGGACCAGACACTGGATCATTATAATCGGTTGGATATTCTCTTTAACAATGCCGGCATCACCGCCCGGGGCCTGTTTGAAGACACACGGATTTCCGTTTTCCAACGGGTCATGGACACCAATTTCTACGGTGCCCTTTACATGACCAAGGCCGCACTACCCCACCTTACGGCCTGCCGGGGCACCATCATCGTCAATGAATCCATCGCCGGGGTGGCGCCCCTGTTGGGCCGCACCGGGTATGCCGCATCCAAACACGCCCTCCACGGCCTTTTCACCACCCTGCGCTGTGAGCTTCGCTCCAAGGGGGTCCATGTGATGATCATCTGCCCCGGTTTCATTAAAACCAACCTCCAGGCCCGGGCACTGGGGGCCGATGGCAAGCTGGCCGCCCATGCCCAGACCCGGGTGGGACGCCAGCAAACCCCGGAAAGTGTGGCCCGTACCGTGGCCGGCCACATCCCCAGGAAGACCCCCATGTTGGTGTTTACCTTTTTCGGTAAGTTGGGCTATTGGATTTCCCGTCTTTTTCCCGGAGTTTATGAACGGCTGATGACCCGGCAGTTCAGATCGGAATTATCCCATTGATACCCCGGGATTTTAAGCGCTTATCCCTTGGGCTCAATTATCCGGTCCAATGCTTCTAAAACCAGGGGGAATATGTTAAAACCAATTCAGCATTGAACCGTAACAACCTAGGAGAGGCGAAGAATGGCAGAACAAGGAAAAGGCAAGCCCAAACCGCCCCGTATGAATCCCTATGTGTTTACCGTGTTGTTGCTGGCCCTGGGCCTCTGGTGTTTCTGGGACGGGTTTTTAACCTCGGATCCGGAAATGCTTGAACACGCCATGTTCAACAAAGTGTTGAGCGGGGTGTTGATCCCCTGGGCCGTCTGGGATTTTTTTAAGGTGCGAAAGCATTACAAAAAGAAAACCGATAGGGATAAAACTTAAAAAAGCTCCCCGACATTGTAAATTAGTGAAGATGTTCCAAATATAATTGCGGAAAACATAAATTGTATTTGTGGATATAATAAATTGAATTTATTCAATAATTTTAAGGCGGACTCAATTTCGTATTGATTCTGCCTTAAAATATTGGTAGATTTCCACCCCTTTTGAAGCATTAAAAAAGAGGAATGCATGGGAGCAGACCCAATCGATAAACAAACCATCAATGAAATTAACCGGCGCAGGACCTTTGCCATCATTTCCCATCCCGATGCCGGTAAAACCACACTCACGGAAAAACTTCTCCTTTTCGGGGGGGCCATCAAAGAGGCCGGTGCGGTCAAGTCCCGTAAGGCAGAGCGGGCCGCCACATCCGACTTTTTGTCCATTGAACAGGAGAGGGGCATCTCGGTGTCCTCCTCGGTGATGAAATTCAATTATAA
>JAKSBM010000845.1 GCA_022361135.1 Desulfobacterales bacterium
CATGACCGTGAACATCCAGGCCCTGGAAGAGGCATGCACCACCTATGAACAGGCCTTTGAAGCCTATGCCGCCATTTCCAAAGAAACCATAAACATTGCCACCCAGAGTTCCAATGCCCTGGGTGAAATGAACGACCGGTTCCGTGCCCGCACCGATGCCCTGACGGCCCGGCGCCAGGACGGCTGATTCAGCCCAAGGAGCTCCCATGCTTGACACCCCCACCCAGAAGTCCTTTGACCAGCGGTTCACCATGGTCCGAAGCCTGAAGCCCGAGGATATTATCCCCCTGGAGGAACAGGCCCAGTTCACCCTCATGGATGCCCGGCGCCATTCCTTTTTTTCCTTTCTCAAGGAAAATTTTTTCATCAGGGAAGTGGCCAAATACCATGAGACCTCTTCGGATTTTAAAAAGACCACCGGATTCTCCACCACGGAACTCACCTGCACCTGCCTGGAAACCGGCCAAACCATCCATTTTGAATATGAACATGATGACAAACTGGAGGTTTCCGTCACCCTGTGGCAGATCAAGTTCCGCGACCTCTTTGACGAAGAGGGCTTGAACATTGATGAAGACGACCTGGACCAGATTGCCGAGGACAAGGACGTCATTATCTACAAGGGTGAAAAATACTGGTATGACGATGATTGGGCCGCCCTCTACGAAGCCACGGACCGGGCGGAGAATGTCTTTGTCTATGAATTTGAAAATGAAAACGGCAACTCCACCATCACCATTGAAGAATGGCAGGGGGAAGGCAGGGACGAATACCGACTCTATGTGAGCAAACCCGTTGATGCCCTGGAGTTCACCCTCTTGAGCAAAGGAGAATAAATGACCCGGCTCCCATCAGTCCCGGTTCTGGGGATCCTTGCCCTCCTGCTCCTTTTCCTGGCCGGCTGCGGCGGCAGCAACCTGCCCGATACGGTCCTGGAAACCACCAGGGCCATTCCCGACCAATTGGAAAAGGTCTCCAAGGAGATCAAGGCCCAGGAAGATCGTTACCAGAAATTCACCCAGTCCAAGATCCATGGGGCCCTGGCCCCGGTGGCCCAAAGGGAAAATTGGGAGGGCCGGTTCACCCAGGCCCGGACCACCCTGGACCGGGCCCGGCAACTCTATGACACCGAGGTGGTTCCCCGGGTCAAGGCGGACCAGCCCGAATCGGTCCAGGACATCCTGACCCAGGTCACCCGCATCCAGAAGCTGGGGGAAAGCGCCCGCAGGGATGCCGCATTCCCCCTGAAACGAATCTCCCAGGTCCGGGAAGCCCTGGACAATCCCAAAAAGAGTTTGGACCAGGCCCGGCAGCATGCCGCCACCCTGGATAGGGATATTTCCGCCCTGGAGGCCGGTGCCGTGGCCGCGGCCCTGGTGGAATTTCCCCA
The DNA here is from genome assembly GCA_022361135.1 of Desulfobacterales bacterium. The sequence goes on from JAKSBM010000845.1 coordinate 1,391, forward strand.
TGCCGCAGAAACCATCAACAATCGCTTTGCCCAATTTTCAGACATGAAACGCCGGGCCGGAGAACGGATCAAGGCCCTGGAGGCCATGGCCCCGGAAATCCAGGCCGGCAAGGTGGTGGATGCCGGAATTTTCACCACGGCAGTCCTGGGACTGTCCACGGATGCGGCCCTGTTTGAAAAAAAAGGCCGGGCCTTTGAAGCCTCCCTCAAGGAACTCTACCAGAGTTATACCAAGGTCCTCCAGGACATGAAGACGGAGTTCCAACTCACCATCCGCAGGGAATCCTGGGATGAAGATTCAGACTACGACACCAGCCGCCAGGTCTCCTTTACCCGCCAGGTCACCCCGGAGGTCTACCAGGCCCTGGCCGACATGGAAGGGCCCATTGCCAGCATTGTTCCCGGATTTTCGGGAATGGCCCTGAGGAACAACATCGGCGGCAATTGGGACCGGCTCAAACTGGGGCCCACCGTAAACTGGCCCGATCGGTACCACAACGCTGCCGAATTCTGGGTGGAAGATGCCAAGGAAGCCTATTTCCACAAATATGTCATCGAAGAAGACGGCAAAACCCGGGAGACCGACTGGGTCCAGGTCAACCCGTCCTTTTACGAACAACACATGGCCAACCTGGGCATGGCCATCCTTTCCAAGCCCTATGGGGTCTTTGAGGCGGATCAATTGGCCCAGGCCGCGCCTCCGGGCATGGCCAATGTGGGAAATCCCAAATACGGGGAATGGAAGGAAGACAACAACGGAAACCAATTCTGGTCCTGGTACGGCCGGTATGCCTTTTTCTCCAACCTCTTTTTCTATCCCCCCTATTATTACCCCTATGGGGGATGGTACGGCTGGCACCGAAACTACCGCCACAAAAAGCCCTACTACGGCACCACCAAAAACGGCAAACGCCAATACGGCACCTTTGGCAGCCAGGTAAAAAACTCACCCAAATACCGGAATTCCACCTTTGCCAAAACCGGCGGATTCAAATCCGGCCCCGTCTCTGTAAGGGGTGCGGGATCACGGGTCCGGGGCGGCGGCCCCGGCGGTAAAGGAAAATAAACCAAGGAGACTGCAGCATGGGAACACTGATACTTCAATTGATACAGGGGGCCGTCACGGTCCTGGTCGGCGTGGGATTCATCTGGCTGGCCAAAGTTCTGGACGACAAACGGACCCGGGATTTTAACGACGACCGGCAGATCGACGACGGCAACGTGGCCGTGGGCCTTCGCCGGGGCGGTCTCTATCTGGCCATGGCCATTGCCTTCACCGGTGCCCTGGACGGCGGAACCAAGGGATTTTTCCCCGACCTTCTCCGCTTTGTACTGGATGGATTTACCATATTGATTTTCCTCTTTGCCGCCCGGTTCATCAACGATGCCGTCATGATGGGCCACATCAACAACGATGATGAGTGCATCAAAGAATTCACCGGCCCGGCCGGGGAAACCACCACGGGCAACACCGCCCTGGGCGTGGTGGAAGCCGGCATGTTCCTGGCAACGGGATTTATCCTCAAGGGCAGCTTTTCCGGCAACGGGGGCACCCTGCTCCAGTCCGTGGCCTCCACCATCCTCTTCTTTTTCCTGGGCCAGGCCTGCCTGCTGCTCTTCGGCCTCATCTATGAAAAAATCACCGCTTTCAATGTCCGGGAAGAAATCCGGGGGAACAACATTGCCGCCGGCATCGGTCTGGCCGGTATCCTCACGGCCCTGGGCATTGTCCTCATGTCCTCCATCTCCGGCCCCTTCACCGGATGGGGATCGGACATTGCGGCCTTCCTGGTCTACGCCGCATACGGCATGGCCATGCTCCTGGGCTTCCGGGCCCTCGTGGACCGCCTCATCCTGCCCACCACCAATCTGGTCACCGAGGTGAAGGAAGACCGGAATGTGGCAGCCCTCCTGGTGGTGGAATGCGCCCTGGTGGCCGTGGCCCTGCTCATTGCCGCAGCCGCTTGACGTTAAGGAATTCCAAGGCATGAGCAGTACCACAGCCCCTACAACCAAATTCAACACCGCAGCCCTCCTCCTGGGGGGCTGCATGTTTGCATCCGGGGCCTGCGGCGTGGTCCTGGAATATATCCAGGCGGCCATGGCCTCCATGATCCTGGGCAACTCCTTTGAGCAATGGGCCATGGTCATCGGCCTCATGCTCTTCTGGATGGGCATCGGCAGCCTCCTCCAGGCCCAGGTGCCCAAATCCGCCCTGATTTACCTTTTCATTGCCATTGAAATCAGCCTGGCCCTCACCGGGGGGTTCTCCCCCACCCTGACCTATCTTTCCTTTGGCTACACCGCCCATTACCGCATTGTGCTCTATTTTTTCGTGAGCATCATCGGCATCCTCATCG
>JAKSBM010000885.1 GCA_022361135.1 Desulfobacterales bacterium
AGGGCGTGATTAAAATTAAAAGGCTGATTCTTTTTCGAATACAGCAGTTTGGGAAACAAGAGCCATCCGGAAAGGAAGCATACAACAAATGCTACAATAAAAAAAATGACGCCCAGCCCAAGGCCTTTGTCATCTTTCGGGTCACCGGCAGCGCATTCCCCTGCACCATCCATGGAACCAGTTTCAGCTTTGTTTTCTAGTTCACTCATGAAAACTCCATCAATGTTAAATTGTTGATGTTGACTATAACCTATTTTGGCCCGGCATAGAGCCCGAACCTGTTCAGTTGTAAACGGCACACACCACCGCCTACATTACGTCCGATACAGATTATTTCGCGTAATCTATATTAATATTAGGTTTTATTGTCAAGGTAAATTAGGGAGGAAAAAAGCGTGGAAGGCGCATAAAAACAGGGGGAAAGACATTAGAATCATTGCCTTTCCCCCTGAATTGGATGACTTAAATTACACTGGGTTTTTATTACCCATAACTATGGAGGCCGGAAAGAAGAAAATTCACACCAAAATAGGTAAAGAGGACGGCCATGAATCCCACGATGGAAACCACGGCCATGTTCCGTCCGTACCAGCCCCGCATGAGCCGCAGGTGCATGAAAACCGCATAGATGATCCAGGTGATCAAGGACCAGGTTTCCTTGGGATCCCATGACCAGTATTTGCCCCAGGCAGAGTTGGCCCATACGGCACCGGTGATGATGCCGATGGTCAGGAAAAGAAAACCGAAAACCACCATCTGATAGGTGAGCTCATCCATGACCTCATCGGAGGGTAACCGGCTCCAAATGGAGGATTCCCCCGGCGATTTGGGTTTGATGAAATAGATCACGGAAAAGCCGAAGGCCACGGCAAAACCGGCATATCCCAGGAAGCAGGTGATCACATGGGCAATGAGCCAATTACTTTTCAAAGCCGGGATCAAAGGATTAATCTTGGCTGAAATGGAGGGATCAAAGGACGCATAGGCAATGGCCAGAAAAATCAAGGGTGCCACCAAAAAGCCCATGGAACTGACCCGATACTTGATCTCCACAAAAAGGTATAGCACGGCCACGGTCCACGAGAAAAAGACCAGGGACTCATACATGTTTGAAAAGGGGGCATGGCCGTATCCCATCTGGTAGGATTCCACCCAGCGAAGGAGAATCCCCGTGGTATTCAGGGCCAACCCCGCAGCGATGGTCCAAAAGCCCACCCGGGCAAACATCTGCTTTTTAAAGGCAAAGGACGCCACATAAAACACAGATGCCAAAGCATAGACAAAGGTTGTGGAAGATAATGCCAGAGAACTGTCCATATTATATTTCCTTTAATTGGGTAACCAATTTATTGAGTTTCAATTTCATGCTCTGGCTGTTCCGGTTGGTTCCGGCGGCCACCAGCACACTGCCCTCTCCGTCACCCTTGGATTGGATCTGGATGAAATAGGTTTCATGGGCCATGAAAAAGGTAATCCAACAGCCGATTATCATAAGAACAAAACCGGCATAAACATACCATACCCCGGGATCCTTGGTCACCTGCAGGCCTGTGTAATAGGCTTCTTCAAAATCCTTCACCTTAACGGTAAAATCGCCCTTGCGCATTTTATCAAAGGTGGGAAACTTCACGGGCAAGGCCACTTGAACCCCTTCACCCTGTTCCGGAACGATGCGACCAATGAAGGTGGAACCCAGGTTATGGCCCCTGAAATCAAAGTGGGGAAGGAATCCTTCAAACTTAAAAACACCCTGGCCGCCGGGAAGGGGAGTGGATCCGCCCTTGCGCACCGAAGCGCTCACCTCTTCACCCGTGCTGTTATTCACCAGGGTAAAGGTGGCCTTGGCCGGAGAGGTCATGCCGTAGGAGGACTGATAGATATTGATGCCCTTGTATCTCAAGGGATGGTTCACCCGGATATCTTCGGAAAAACTTTCCTTCCCGTTTTCAATGATGGTGAGGTTGGAGCGAAATTCCTCGGGTGCGCCGGTGTCGTAAAACCGGACTTCAAAGTCATTGCACTGGATCACAAAGGGAAGCTTGATGGGCAGTTTGGTCTTCAATGCCTTGACCACCCCTTTTTTATCCCCCTCGTCCAGGCGCAGGTTGGCTTTAAAACCAAAAAGGGAGCCAATGAGGGCGCCCACCAGGAGAAGCAAAACCGAGGCATGGACCACATAGACCCCAAGGCGGGTCCAGCGTCCCCGTTCGCCGTAGAGGAGAACAGCGCCCTCTTCTTCCTTGCGAATCACATGTTTGGCACGCCCCTTTAAAAAGGAAAGGTAATCCTTTTCCAATTTGGCCACATCGCCCCGGGCCTCGAAGGACTCCTGGGTTTTGGACTTGCGGAAACGGCTGGGGTTGAACCGGACTTCCTTGGGAAAAATGATTTTCCAAGTGGTGGAAAGGCGCTCGACCGAGCAGACCACAATGTTGACACACAACAGCACCAACAGGGCAAGAAACCACCAGGCGTGGTACATGTCGTCCACACCCAGGACCCGGATCAGGTTATACATTCCCTCACCGTAAAGGTTAACATATTGCTGGGGTGATCCGTTCTGGAGCACCACCGTCCCGATGATGGAGGTCAGGGCCAGGAGCACCAGCGTGTATACAGACAGCTTGACCGAGGCAAAGAACATCCAGATTTGGTCGGTTAACCGTTCTTTTTCTTTCAAATTACCTTCTTTCCTTTTTTAAAATTTTACGACCGTTCCACCAGATGGGGGGCCATGTGGTCTTCCAGCTCCCTGCGGAGCTGTTCAAAATCGTCTCCTGCGGCATCTGGATCCACGGGTATGGGATCCCCAAAGGTCATGGTCATTCGGGTAAAGGGCTTGGGGATCATGTAGCGATCCCAGGAGCCCAAGAGCCAGGCATCCTTATATTTTACAAAACAGGGGACAATGACGGCACCGGCCCTTTGGGCCATGCGAATGGAGCCGGCCTTGACCACGCCCCGGGGGCCCTGGGGCCCATCCACGAGATTCAGGCCGAAACCGGCGCCCGATGCCATGTGATCCACCATTTCCGCCATGGCTTCCCTGCCGCCCCGGGAAGACGATCCCCGGGCAACGCTGCCGCCGGAATAGATCACCACATCCGAAGCCAAATCGCCGTCCCTGCTTTGACTGATGAGAATTCTGGGATGAAAACAAAGGTAGGGTCTGAAAAAACGAACAATGGCAAAAAACTGCTGGTGGAACATGCAGATGAGCACGGGTTTCTTTTGACCCATCAACTCCAGCCATTTGCCGTCGTTTTTCACGGTGCCGGCAACAAAGAGCAAATAGATACGGGCCACAAGATAAACCAGATAGGAAAACGCCTTGGATCGGGTGAGTTTTTTAATCAGTTTTTTCATGGGATTCCAACCTCTTTTCCAGTGCATGTCCAACGGTGCCGCCCAACTCGGTACTGACGGAAACGGCCTCTTGAATCACCGCCATGGGGCCTGCGATGATCACCTTATTCCTTGCCCGGGTTACGCCGGTGTAAATCAATTCCCGGGTCAAGGCCCGGGACAGGGTATGGGGCAGGCAGATCAGGACCGTATCAAACTCCGATCCCTGGCTCTTATGGATGGTCATGGCATAGGCCGTGGTATGGCCGGGTAACTCCTTCTGGCGGAACACTTTCATGCCCTCGGGGTCATGGCCGTTAAAAGCCGCCCTCAGGGTACTGCCGTCCCGGTATACAATACCGGTTTCCCCGTTGAACACTCCCCGCTTATAATCATTGGATTCAACGATTATAAGTTTGTCTAAAATCGGCATATTTATACCAAAATCGCCCCGGCTCTGCAAAAGACTTTCACAAAGATGATTAATTGGTAATCTTCCCCCGGGCCCGTCGTTGTGGGGACAGAGGATGCGGAAATCATCCAGCCGTTCCAGGGCTGTTTCCACATCAGGACTTTCCACCAGGGAGCGGTATCCCCCACGAATCACCTGGGCCACGGACCGGTCGAAATCCCCCGGGGATTCAGGGTCGATATAGCTTAAATCCCCATGGTCCTCCCGGGTGAGAATCCGTTCAACCCCCCCAGGGTCATTGGACTTTACGGCCTGGGCCAGGGCGGCAATTCCCCCCCTGCCCGCCGAACGGAAATTATGTTCCAGAAAAGCGGTGTGGGCCTCCAGAGCAGGTAACCGGCACAGCTCACAGAACACCGATCCGGCCTGGACCGGAGCCAATTGATGGGCATCCCCAAGCAGCACCACCCGGGCCGTGGGCGGAATGGCATCCATGAGACGGGTCATCAAGGCCAAATCAATCATGGAGGCCTCATCCACAATGACCATGTCCACGGCCAGGGGATTTTTCGCCCCGTGTGAAAAACCGGGCTCATCCCATTTCGGCACCAGGGCCGAGTGGATGGTTCGTCCCTCCCGCAACCGGGAAGCCGCCTTCCCCGTGGGGGCCAGGGAAAGAATTCTCAACCTGGGCAACCCCTGATTCTCCACCCATTCCCGGAGAATGGATTTGATCAAGTTGGTAATGTGGGTTTTCCCGGTACCGGGCCCGCCGGAAATCACCACAAAATCATTGGACAAAGCCTTTTCCACGGCCTCTTTCTGGTAGCGAACATGGTCGGGATTTTGCCCCTGGAAATGGCTGGCAATTCGCCCACGGACAAACTCGGGATCCAGTCGCATGGAACGACCGGAGAATCGTCTGGCCAAATTGTCGGTCAATCGATTCTGGAAGTCATAATACCGGGTCAAATAAAGGTAACCCTGGCCATCCAAAACCAGGGGAAAGGTCTTATACGAAACAGCCCTGCCACCGGAGCAGACCAGGGGACTGTCCCTTAATTCACTTTCCCATGTTTTTCTGTCGGGTAGACAAAACCAATCCCCTTCGGCCTCCTGGGAAACCCATTTTTCCCCATGGGTTCCATTCAAATCCAGGCAAACATCTCCTTTTTCCACGGCCTGGGCGGCCAGGGCCAAAGCAATGCGAACCAACTCGGGTGTATCCGGCCAAATGGATGCCGTTGACCTGGCAAAGTAGTAGTCCAGATGGGAAATCAATCCATGGCTGTGTAACAGATTCAGTTCAAGGGGGAGCTGCCCCATTGTATTACTCCGAATTAAGGGTTTGTGCTTCAAAATTTCGCTTCTTATTACCAGTCTTTGGAACAAAAATAAAGCCGCAGCCATGGCTGGTGCGGCTTTATGAACAAGATGCGAGCAATACAAATTTTAAGGAAAACTCTGAAAGGGCACTGTGATGCAGAGGCATCACCACCCGGTGAGGCTCGGGGAAGTTAAGATCCTTCCCCAGAATCCTGCAACAAAAAAACTAGAACCAATGGTTTGGGTTAAACAAAAATCCCTTCCCCAAATCTGGGCTGGGCCACGGAAGTTCCCTTCCGACGATCCCCCCCCCTACGGCGATTATTATTAAAGGAAAGGTCGACAAAAACGCCATCCCTGACACTGCTCCTGCGGTCAATCTTTGACCGCCTCCTGTCCTTTTTAAAACGTCGCGTTACCGTTTTTTTCCGCTTGGAAAACCCACGGATCGCACCTGGCGAATCAATCCGCTCGTTTTGGACAGGTATTATTTTATAATCAAATACCATTTTCTTTCCAAGCCCCTATTATTACAGGTTACATCACCTTTAAAACTACTATATCGTCATTGGAGATATAAGACTTTAATTCTTTCGCTTACTATTGTCAATATAATCGTGGATCCGCAGGAAGGGAACATACAAAGCATCATTGGTTTCAATGTGTTCCACCAGCCAGTCCCGAAGGGCGACTATGTTTTCAACCGTTAAATTGGTGACATCTTCTACGACTTCGCGACGCATGCTGATGGCACTCTTAATGAATTGACGATGGGCCTTGGAGTGGGAATCAAAGTCCGGGTATTTTTTCGCCTTGAGCAATTTTTCCTCCTTGGCGAAAAACACCTTCCCATAATCATTGATATCGGAAATCAGATTGGTGATGGCCTTGGCATCACTCTTTTTCTGACGCATCTCAATGAGTTCGTTAAAGAGGTCGAACATCTTTTGCTGATGGACATCAAGCTCTTCGATATCCACGCTGTACTTGGGCTCCCATTCGACCCTGTAATTTGGTTTTGCCATTTCAGTCTCCTTTTTTCTTTGATTTTCGTTCCATCCACATGGTTCCAAACACAGCCGCAGAAATCATTACTGCGACGATCACGACAAATGTAAGTCCGTTATCTCCAAATCGGGGATATATGACAAAGGGAACCAAGTAAGTATATAAAAACAGGTGGAGGATTCCAATACCTGCAATGCGAATCCATGCCTTTTTCATTAAATCATTCCAAGCAACCGTTCATGAATATTCTCAAATCCACCGTTGGACATGATTAGAACCAGGTCATGGGGGCGTACTGCCGGGGGAAGAAATTCCAACACCTTGTCCACAGTTTCAAAATGATGGGCCTCTACCCCAAGATCGTTGATGTCGGCCACCAGCTTTTCCGGGGAAAAACGGTCGGCCTCGGGGATATTCTTTTTCACGGACGGATCACAGACACAAACCAGATCGGCCTGGGAAAAGGCTTCCGGATAAACATCCTGGAAGAAATTCCGCATGCTGGTGTTGGTCCGGGGCTCGAACACGGCAATGACCCGTCCCCGGGAATAAAAGGGCTTAACCGCCCCAATGGTTTCCCGCACGGCCGACGGGTGGTGGGCAAAATCGTCCATCACGGTGACCCCGGATTTCACGCCCCGGATCTCCTGGCGACGTTTCACCCCGGAAAAGCTGGCCAGGGCGTCCTGGATCTTCTCCACCGGGATACCGATTTTAATGGCCGTGGCCACGCAAGCCAGGGTGTTGAGCAGATTATGATTGCCCACCATGGCCGTGTCCATTTTAAAATCACAGCCCGGTCCCGTAATCCGGGCCTGGGTCCGATTGTTTTCCCGGGTTATTTCACCCACCCGCCAATCGGCGTCCTTCCCATAGGTTTCAAAGGGAACATTTTCCCCTTCCAAGATCCCCATGAGGTTATCATTGTCCCGGCAGGCCACGATGTGGGCCCCGGCCGGAACGATCTTCCGAATAAATGCAGAAAACACCGAATTGATATGATCCAGATCCTGGAAAATATCGGCATGGTCAAATTCCACACTGGTCATGACGGCCACGTGGGGATCATAGTGCATGAATTTCGGCCCCTTATCAAAGAAAGCCGTATCATACTCATCCCCCTCAATGACGATGAAATCCCCCTCCCCGGTTTTAAAGCTGGCCTGGTAATCCTTCAGGATCCCACCGATCATAAATGAGGGATCCATGCCCGCCGTGGCCAGGATATGGGCCATGATGGACGAGGTGGTGGTTTTCCCATGGGTCCCCGTGACCAGAATAATCTTCTTGTCCGCCGCCACAAACCGATTCACCGCCTGGGGCATGGACATGTAAGGGATCTCCCGTTCCATGACGGCACGGGCCTCGGGATTATCCCGGGAGACGGCATTGCCGATGATCACCAGATCGGGATCATGGTCCAGATGGCTGGGATCATACCCGGAAAACAGGGAAATTCCATTTTCCCGGAGCAGATCACTCATGGGAGGATATACATTCTGGTCCGACCCGGAAACCACATGGCCCATCTCCTTTAAGAGACAGGCCAGGGTCCCCATGCCTGTACCGCAGGCAGCCACCAGGTGGATTTTCAGGGGAGAGGTTGTATCCATATATATTATAATTCCGCCATCACGGCCTTGGCCGCAGCTATGGTTTCATCAATGTCTTCATCGGTGTGGGCCGTCGAGGTGAAGCAGGCCTCGAACTGGGAGGGTGCCATGTAGATGCCCCGCTTCAGCATGCCCTGGTAGAACTTGGCAAACCGATCCAGGTCGCAGGTTTTGGCATCGTCAAAATTATGTACATCCTGATCCGTAAAAAAGAAACCGGCCATGGAGCCCAGGCATCCCGACTGGAAGGGGATATTATTTTCATCGGCCGCAGCCTGGAAACCCGCCATGAGTTTTTGGGTTTTGGCAGTCAGGTCGGCATAGACTTCA
>JAKSBM010000851.1 GCA_022361135.1 Desulfobacterales bacterium
CCCAGTACCTGGACGGCGGTGGGGGCCACCCTAAAAGCCTCAAGCCTATCCATGGTATTAAGCATGGCCATGGGCCTTCCCGCAGGATTTGCCCTGGGATATTTTAATTTTCCGGGGAAACGGGCCCTGAAGACCCTTGTGGACACCCTTCTGGCCCTGCCCACGGTCTCGGTGGGACTCATTGTCTATGCCCTGATCTCCAGCCAAGGCCCCTTGGGTGACCACCAATTGCTATTCACCCTCACCGGAATTGCCCTGGGCCAAACCCTTTTGGCCCTGCCCATCATCATTGCCATCACCGCCTCCACCATTGAAGCCATCGATGCCGATCTCAAACTCACCCTCATCTCACTGGGGGCCGGGAAAAAGCAGATCATCACCACCTGCCTCTGGGAAGTCCGCCACGGCATTTTAGCCGGACTGATCACGGCCTATGGCCGGGTCCTCACCGAAGTGGGCATATCCATGATGGTGGGGGGCAATATCAAATACCACACCCGGACCATCACCACGGCCATTGCCCTGGAGACCAACAAGGGGCTTTTTGCCGACGGCATTGCCCTGGGCATTGTCCTCATCCTCATCGCCTTTGCCGTGAACCTGAGCCTCTCCTGCCTGAGGAAACGCTGATGCCCATTTACCAACTCCATCACCTGGTCCATTACTATGGGGACAAAAAGGTCCTGGACATCCCCGACCTCCTCCTTTATCCGGGCAGTATCACCGGCCTCATGGGCCCCAACGGCAGCGGCAAATCCACCCTGCTCAAGCTGCTGGCCTTTGCCGTGAAACCCAGTGAAGGCAGCATCCGGTACAAGGGCAAGATCGAAAAACCCTTTTCCAAATCCGTGCGTTCCCGGGTCACCCTTCTCACCCAGAAACCCTACCTGCTCAAACGCTCTGTCTTTGACAATCTGGCCTATGGATTAAAGATCCGAAAAGACAGCCGGGACCTGGTCCCCCGTATCCAGAAGGGATTGGCCTGTGTGGGACTGGACTTTGACACCTTTGCCCGGCGGCAATGGCACGAACTCTCCGGCGGGGAAGCCCAGCGGGTGGCCATGGCCGCCCGACTCATCCTGGAGCCCGAGGTCCTCCTTTTGGACGAACCCGTGGCCAGTGTGGACCAGGAATCGGCCCAGCGCATCCGCCAGGCCGCCCTGGATGCCCGGGACCGCTTCGGCACCACCCTGGTCATTGCCAGCCACGATGCCAATTGGCTCTACGAATGTTCCGACACCCAGATCCACATTTCCAAGGGCTGTATCCAGACCATGGGGGAGGAAATCCGCATCCCCTGGCCCGTGACAAATACCACCGCCCCGGGCAGCGCCCGAATCCCCCGGAGCCAGCTCCATATTTCCCCGGGTCCGGAGCTGGATTGCGACACCCATTTTTCCGGCACCATCCAGGCCATGCACCACATCCAGAAGACCGGCGCCATCATGACCACCCTGGAATTGGACCTTCCCTCGGGCCCGGCCCCCCTGACCCTGGACCTGGATATGGAACTGGCCCGGCGGCAGCAACTCCACCCGGGCCGGACCCTCATCCTGGGATTCAAAAGCCGGAACCTCCAGATCCATTAGATCCATTCCATCCCCTTAAGAAGCCGACTGAAATCTTTCAACCAAGGGGATTATACGTCCGAAATGCACACCTAACTTTTTTTGCCATTATTGACTTTTCCGCCGTTTCCATATATGGGTATTAGTTACCCAAACCGAAATACCCCAGACCAAGGAGAAGCCATGCCCCCAAAAATATCGGCATACATTGCCACCAGCCTGGACGGATTCATCGCCCGCACCGACGGGAACATCGATTGGCTGGAAAAGGCCAATGCCCGGCTTCCCAGAGGAGAGGACTGCGGATTCCACCAATTTCTGGACACCGTGGATACCCTGATCATGGGACGTAAAACCTTTGAAAAAATCCTCACCTTCCATGAATGGCCCTATGGGACCACCCCCATCATCGTCCTGAGCCGGCACCCCGATCCCCTGCCCGAAGGTATCCCGGACACGGTGACCCATTCCTCGGAATCCCCCCCGGAGCTGGTGAAGCGCCTGGCCCATGACGGAGTCAAGCACATCTATGTGGACGGAGGCCTCACCATCCAGGGATTTTTGGAAGCGGACCAGGTGGATGAAATCACCATCACCACCATCCCCATCCTCCTGGGGGAAGGCATCTCCCTCTTCGGCCCCCTGGAAAAGGACATCCGCCTGGGCCACATGGACACCCATGCCTATGACTTCGGCTTTGTCCAGACCAAGTATGCCGTCATTAAATAATTTCCTTTGGTCTTCCCCTGGAAAAAGGGTATAAACCTCCCCAAAAGGAACGGAATATCCACCAGAGGAAACCGCCATGATCCACCTCCCCTTTGACAGTCACACCCTGGTGGGGGACGTTACCGGCGCCCCCTGCAATACCCTGGTCCTCCACGGGGCCGGCCAGTCCAACCGCCATCGATTCACACGGCTGCGCACCGCCCTGGCCAACCACCAGGTCCACACCGCAGCCTTTGACTTCCTGGGCCACGGCCAGACCGGAGGGCAGCTCCTGGGCTCCTCCCTGGCCCAGCGCACGGCCCAGGCCCAGGCCATGGTCAGGGCCGCCTGTTCCCCCGAAACCACCCCCATCACCCTCATCGGGGTGAGCATGGGGGGATACACCGCCGTCCGCCTCACCCAAACCTTTGCGGTCAGCCACCTGGTTCTCCTGGTTCCGGCGGCCTATGCCCCGGAGGCCTATGAACTTCCCTTTGGCCCGGCCTTTTCCGCCTGCATCCGCCGTCCCCGAAGCTGGCAGGATTCCCATGCCTTTGAACTCCTCGGCCAATTCACGGGCAAGCTTCTCATCATTGCCGCCGAAGCCGACCAGGTCATCCCCACCGGGGTGATCCAGGGACTTTACCGGTCCGCAATTAATGCCCAAAGCCGGGAGGTCCATGTGGTACCGGGGTCGGGCCATAAAAACCTATTCCCCCGGCAGCGGGACTTTGACACGGCCCTGGCCCGGCTCCTGGAGACCCTGAAATAGGCCGGGAACAAAAAAGGCCCGGACATCCAAGGGACATCCGGGCCAAATCAAAATAATTTTAATACTTAATTTTCAGGATCACCGGCTCCATCCAACTCCCGGTTAATCCGGTCCAGCTCGGCCTTGAGAACCCGGGCGCGATCCTGGAGGACATCCTCCCGGTTCACCGGCCCGGCATAGCCCCGGCCCATGCCGTTGCCATTACCGCATCGACGGCCCTGGCCGCAGCCGCGACCGCCCCGGCGACCCATGCCGCTTCCCATTGAATTTCCATTGCACATTCCCTGTCCGCGACCTGTCATGGGTCCCTGGTTCATGGGCCCCTGCTGATTCATTCCCGGCATAATATTCTCCTTATCTATGATTGTGATGGTTCAATACCCGGGCCACGGCCCCTGCCGCAGCCCCGGCCATGTCCCCCACCCCGCCGGCGACGCCGTCCCCCCTGTCCGGGAGACCGAATTTCATAGCAGCCACCGCCCACCTGGAGGCGTTTTCCCTCCACCAGGACCTGGGCCAATGCATGGCGTGCTTCCCGGAGAATCCGCCCAAAGGTTTGCCGGGAAACCTGCATCTGCTCGGCAGCCTCGGCCTGGCCCATGCCCTGGTGGTCAATGAGACGAATGGCCTCAAACCCCTCCAGATCCATGGACACCTCCCCGGTGAAATCCAATCCCTCCGGGGCAAAACCGCGGCACCGGGGTCGTCCGGCAACCTGTCTTCTCAATTTTTGTCTGGGCATATTTCCTCCGAAATCCATTGTTTTGGTCATTTGACTAAAACACTAAATATGAGACAATCCCTTGTCAAGGAAATAATGGTCAAATGACCAAAAAAAAGATTCATAAGGAAATTCAATGGAAATCCATCCCCAATGTCTGGCCTGCCTGGCCGGACTGGCCCACAAGGGCGTTTCCGCTGCCACGGAAGATCCCCCGCTCCCACTCAAGGTCATCCGCAAAAGCCTGGCTGCCCTGGCCCAACACGACACCGC
>JAKSBM010000972.1 GCA_022361135.1 Desulfobacterales bacterium
GGGTGATTCCACTGAAGGAGGCGGTATTGTGCTCGGATTCCGATTGATAATTATCATTGCCGGCTGTATAGGCGATCCCCATGGCCAGATCGGTTCTTCGGGTGGGGGACCACTCCCCCCCCAGTTCAATGGGGTGAACCAGCCGGTCCCGGTCATTCAACTCTTTATAATCCCGATACTCCGGGCTGTAATTCAAATAAAATCTCAGGTTCTTTTCAAACATACCCAGGGAAAATCCTGCTCCGTAGGTGGTAATAAACTCCTCTTGTTTATTGTCCCGGGTCTCCAGGTAATTGTCGGAAAATTCTTCGCTAACGGACAAGGTGGGCCAAAATTGAAACAAAACCTTTGGATAGACATTGGTCGGAGGCAGTAGGACAAAAAGAATAAACAGACTCCATGCCCCGATGTAGAGCTTATATCTTCCCAGGAAATTCATAATCCGTCTCCCCATTCTCACTGCTGTTAAGTTTAATCAACCCGGAAAAACCAAAATCTAGGGTACGATAATGATATCGTCGGCCATCAATTGAATATCATGATTCAGTCGACCTTTGACTATATCATCATAATCAATTTTTATCATAACTTCTTTTTCCGATGTTCTGCGATAAAGGAGAATTTCATCCTTGGAAGCCCACTCGGTAAACCCCTTGGCCAAGGCAAAGGCCTGGATAACGGTCAGATTCTTAATCAGGGGATACTCTCCCACCTCCTGGACCTCACCCAAAACATAATATCTCTGGCTCACCGGATTGACCAGAGTGACGGTCACGGAAGGTGCTTCCACAAATTCACTCAACTGGTCCTGGATCATGGTCTTCAGCTCCACCGTGGTATTCCCTTCGGCGGGCAGGTCATCCAACAAGGGAAAAGTGATCTTACCATCATTGCGCACCTGGATACTCTCAAAGGACAGATCCTCTTCCTTCCAGGTAGTAATTTTCAAAATATCGCCAACACCGATTTTATAATCCTTTCCAACGGCCATGGGCTCCTGGGCAAAGAGTAAATCCCCCCGGGCAACACCGATGACCACCATGGCCACACCAAAGAATAAAACGATATTTTTGTGGAAATTAAACATAGCTCCGCTCCTTCAATCCCCGGGGGGGATTTGAATTAATGATAACATGTACGTTTCGCAATGAATCCCTTGGGGGCCATTGGATACGCATTGGAATTAGAGATCCCTTGAATGAATTCTTGTACGATACCATGGAAATGTTATCGCAACTCCCTGTAAAGCGCACGGGGCGCCACCGTCATAACGGATTTAGCATTAATATTTCCAGTATAAAAGATATTTCTGATTCACCATGCCGACGAACTTTACACCAGAAACAACAGGGCAAGAACAGATTGCCGCCCTGCCCCGGGGGGATATAAAAACCGATTGGAGAAATCAAAGATTCTCAAAGAGGAATCTTCCCTTAATTGCTTTATGTGAAACCTGTCCCGTAGATGGCCCATGGGCTTCCATGTACCAGGGAATTTTTTTTCT
Organism: Desulfobacterales bacterium; assembly: GCA_022361135.1. The sequence continues at coordinate 1,505 of JAKSBM010000972.1, forward strand.
AATTCTTTGGATAGCCGTATTGCTGATATCGATAGCTTGCAACGGGCTGTTTTGTTGAAAAATTCTTTATAACGCCAAGGATTTTATCCCTGCCATAAATATCGATGATGTCCTGCACATCCTTTTTCCGGGTGATCCCCTGCCGGATAACAATGATGATGCCGTCCACAATTCGCGCAATGGCATTGGTTTCGGAGGTGATATTGGGGGGCGGTGCATCCACTATGATATACCGATCACTGTATCTGGATTTCAGTTCGGAAAGAAGCCGTCTCATCTGTTCTGAAGACAAAAGTTCGGAAGGATTGGGAGGAATTTGTCCCCCGGGCAAGACAGTCAACTTATCCAGAAAGGATTTAGACAAAAGGGGAGCCAGGGGAATTCCCGAGGACAAATAATCACTCAGCCCTCGATTCCCATCCATTTCAAACAATTGATGAATGGTGGGCGCTCGCAAATCGCAATCCATCAAGAGTACATATTCGTCAATGCTGTTGGCAATGCTGACGGCAAGGTTGGCCGCCACAAAGGATTTACCCTCATTGGGGGAGGGGCTCGTAATCATGATGCTTCGGGGCGGCGTTCCCTTTTCCGGGAACAGAATATTATTCTTCAGGAGACGAAATTGTTCCGAAGCGATTGAATTGGGTTTTGTTGCCGTTATTAACCCCTTGGGAATTTGACCGCTCCGCACCTTGTTCAGCTTGGGAGCGCTGGATGCAAATCGTCTTTTCCGGGGATCCTTGGATACAAACTCCGGGTAGGGCTCCTCAACTTGCTGCCGCGCAGGTTCAGGCTTGGGCTGGGCAACCCTGGGCTGGGCAGGCTTGGGTTGGGCCGGCTGGGGCTGGGCAGGTCTGGGCGGCGCCTGTTTCGGCTGGGGGGGGGCGGGCCGTGTATTTTCAACCTTTGGTGCCACCGGAGCTTCGGGTTGCCGGGGGGGAGTTTCAACCTTTTTGCGTGGCGGGGCCGGCGGGGCCTCGGGAGGCGAATCAAAAGCGCCATCAAAGGCATTGGGAGCCGGCGGCGTTTCCTTGGCAACCGGAGGAGCGGATGGTTCTTCGGAAAAAGGATCCGGGGTCTTTTCCTGTTGTGCCGGACTTCCGGGTTTGCCCAAATCCTTATCCATGGCTTGTGAAAATTTACCCATGGTTCATCTACTCCCCTGTTAAAAATTAAAATAAGTCTTGATAAGATTAATGGTTCGATCCAGCCCCCTGAGGCTCAGGGTACCGAAACTTGCCAACAATATCGCAACATAGACGGAGCAACCGACAAAGGCAACCACAGTCAGATATTCTTTCCTTTCCTTTACCGAATCCTTTAACAGGGGGATGGTGGCCAATATGGTAAGGTCCAACTCATCCTCCAATTGCTCGTCCCTTCGAATAAAGGGGTCGAAAAATTCCAAAAGGAAAATAAAGCCAACGGCCAGACCAAGGCCCAGGAAAACAGCCAGGAAGAAAAACTTTTCCACATTGGGTGAAATGGGTTTTTCAGGCAGACGGGCATAATCAATGATCCGGAACTGTTCGCCCTTTTGTTTCTTTTCCATGTTCACGGAAAGCTCTGCTTCCAGCTTCCGATCCAGAAGGGAGTTATAAATATCCCGGATATTGGCATAATCACGCTTGAGGGACTGGAGTTCCAATTCACGCTTGGGAGTATCCTCCACCCGCCGTTGGTAGACCTTCATCTTCCCTTCGATATCCCTGATATTATAACCAATCTTCTCAATGTCGTTCTTTATCAGGGCCTCGTTGGCCTGCAATTGCATCAAAGCCGGATTTATGGTTGCCCTGGGCTTGCTGACCGAAGCCTTGGCTTCTTCATTGGCAGACAGTCCCCGCTCCACCTCCACGGCCCGGGTTAATTTTTCAATACGCTTCTTGATTCGCTGGATATCGGGATGGCGGTCGGTGTAGCGGCTCAGGAGTTCATTGTACTCCTGCTCTGCCAAAAATAATTGCTCCTCACTCTCGGTCATGCCGAATGGCGGAGCAAACTGGCTGGCCTGGGTGGAGGAGCGGGTGCCGATGTTCTGTTGCTGCTTCACCGTTGCTATTTGTGAAGCAACCAAAGCCAGGGCGTTTTTCGCTTCCCTCAACTCGGTATTTTTATCGGCCAGCTGTTGCTGCAACCGGTCCAGGGTTCTCAGGTTACTCTCCAGTTCATCGGGCAGCCCCCCCAGGTATTTGGAACGGAAGGCCGATAATTTCAACTCATGCTCTTCCAACCGGCGGCGCGTCTTTTCCAACTCAGAATACAAAAATTCGCTGGTCCCAATGGCCTGGGCCTCCCTGACCTTCAGGTTCTCATCCATGAAAAAACTGGCCAGGGTATTGGTAATACGCATCACCTTCTGGGGCTCGCTGCCAGTGAATTGTATGGAAAAGGCTTCGGCGCCATGGCGGGCCCTTTCAATCTTCACCTGAACCCGCTTTCGCATATTGGCAATTTTTTCTTCCAGATAAAGATCCGACCGATCCGCATAAAGATTAAATTGTTCGATGATTTTTTCCAGATTGCTCCGACTTAAAATCTGTTGCGAAATGGTATTAATCCGTTGGTTGATACTGGAGGTCACAACGGATCGCACATAGGCGGTGGGTACGCTTTGTTGCTGTACAAGAATCAGGGTTGAAGCTTGGTAGGTTTTCTGCGCAGTAAGAACAAGTAGCAGTCCAATGGTGAGCGATATGCACAATGGTACAATAATGAACCATCGCCTACGCACAATGATATCAAAAATCTGTTCCGGCTTAACTTGAGCCGGCGAGTGTAATGAATCTGCCATGTATTTACCTGGAATTTTTGATTTGAAGTATTGCATTTTCATGCTTTTAACTGACTCCATTTTTTATTATAGTGGGATTTTTGTCAACTCAAAAAGCATTGTGCATCTTCCTTAAAGCCTCGATTTTATAATGTTTGACAATGAATTAACCTGGTTTTATCCTTCACAATTATGAAACAGCATACTGAAAAATTCCTAAAAGACTATCGTCCCGCACCGTATCTTGTTGATTCCATCGAGTTAACCATTGATATCCAAGCGGAAAAGACCCTTGTAACGTCTTCAATGCAAATCCATCGAAATCCGGAGACGGCAGATGAAACAACGCCGTTGGAACTGGATATGGGCCCCTATGAAATCACCCGGGTGGTCGCCAACGACATGGTGTTGTTAAAGGGGGAATACCAGGCCGACCAGCGTCATTTCAAGCTGGCAAGAACCCCGGATCAATTCTGCCTGGAAATCACCAATATCCTCCATCCCGACCAGAACACAAGCCTGGAAGGTCTTTACCAGAGTGGAAAGATTCTCTGCACCCAATGCGAAGCCGAGGGCTTTAGAAATATCACCCCATTCCCCGACCGCCCGGACGTGATGGCCAAATTTTCCTGCACCCTGGTTGCGGACAAGACCCGATATCCCATCCTGCTTTCCAACGGCAATTGCATGGAATCCGGTGATCTGGAGGACAACCGCCACTTTGTGAGGTGGGAAGACCCCTTTAAAAAGCCCTCCTATCTTTTTGCCATGGTGGCCGGTGATCTGGCCTGCCTCACCGATACATTCACCACCCGGTCCGGCAGGAATGTGGCGCTTAAGATCTATTCAGAAAAAAACGATATAGACAAATGCGGCCATGCCATGGAGAGCCTGAAACAATCCATGGCATGGGATGAAGAGCGCTTTAACCTGGAATATGATCTCGACCTTTACCAAATCGTGGCCATCAATGATTTCAACGCCGGAGCCATGGAAAACAAAGGACTGAACATATTCAATGCCAAATATGTTCTGGCCAACCCGGAAACCGCCACAGATGATGATTTCATGGCCATCCAGGCGGTCATCGGCCATGAATACTTTCACAATTGGACCGGCAACCGGGTCACCCTGAAAAACTGGTTCCAACTCAGCCTGAAGGAAGGGCTCACCGTGTTCCGGGACCAGGAGTTTTCATCGGATCTCAACTCCCGTGCCGTGAACCGCATCGCCAACGTGAAAACCCTTCGAGCTCACCAATTCCCTGAAGACGAGGGCCCCATGGCCCATCCGGTTCGGCCGGAATCCTATATCAAAATGGACAACTTCTACACCATGACCGTCTATGAGAAGGGTTCGGAATTGGTGAGGATGATCCATTCCATCCTGGGAGAAGAGGATTTCCAGAAAGGGATGAACCTCTATTTCGAACGATTTGACGGCATGGCCGTCACCACCGAGGACTTTCTCCAGGTCATGGCCGATGCGTCCAATAAGGATTTATCTCAATTTAAATATTGGTACGCACAGTCGGGGACGCCAAGGGTTAAATTGAAACGGGCCCACGATCCAAAGACAGGCAGCCTGACCCTGACCTTTGAACAATTTACAAAGCCCGACCGCAATCAATCCGTGAAGCACCCCGTGCCCATCCCCATTTCACTGGGGCTCATCGGGCCGGATGGAAAGGAGTTACCCTCCAATGGAAGGGGAATGTTCCTCCTTGAACAGGATCGACAAAGTATTTCCTATGCCAATATTCCCCAGGGAACGGTTCCATCGGTTCTAAGGGATTTTTCAGCACCGGTTCACATGGAAACCGATCTTGAAAACCATGAGCTTGCCCATCTCATGGCTTGGGATACCAATGATTTCAACCGGTGGGATGCCGCACAAACCCTTTACAAAAATGAAATACTTGGCCTGGTGACAACCATCCAAAATAATGAAACAGTCAAGGTCAGCCCAAATCTGGTGGATGCCCTTGCCCAGGCATTGGATCAACCCGATCCGGATCGTGCCTTCCTGGCCAAGGCACTGGCCATTCCCCGGGAAACCGAAATCAAGGACTATTACGATGCCATAGATGTGGATGCCATCCACCAGGCCCGGAGCTTCCTTAAAAGGGAATTGGCAGTGGCCCTCAAGGATCGGTTGATTCAAACCGTGGAGACCTGCAAATCGGCTGACCCCACCCGCATTGAACCGGATGATGTGGCCAAGCGTGCCCTTAAAAACCTGGCCCTCTCCTTCCTGGGCAGCATCAATGATGATGCCTCCAGGCAAATGATCGTCCAGGCATTTGAATCCGCGCGGAACATGACCGACGAATTTGCAGCCCTGGGCATCCTTTGCCAATTGGATGAAGGACTCAAAGCCAATGCCGTGGATCAATTCTACCGGAAATGGTCCAATGACACCCTGGTTTTGGACAAATGGTTCCAGGCCCAGGCCATCTCCCAATTGCCCGACACCCTGGACCGAATCAAAGCCCTGGCCCAACACCCGGCCTTCAGCATCAAAAACCCCAATAAGGTACGTTCCCTGGTCCATATGTTTGCCATGCACAACCCCCTGCTCTTCCATGCAAAGGATGGGAGCGGTTACGCCTTTATTGAAAACGTTTTACTGGATCTGGATGCCATAAATCCCCAGGTGTCCGCACGGTTGGCATCCAGCTTCAACCTATGGAAAAAATATGATCCCCAACGGCAGGAATTAATGGGCCAAGCCCTTGAAAGGATTCTATCCACCCAGAATTTATCCAAGAATGTTTACGAAATCATTTCCCGGGCCCTGGAATAAACACCAGGGGAATCCTGTGGAATCCCCAAACAGAAAAAGGGAAGGCATCCTGTGGCTGCCTTCCCTTTTTTTCACTTCCCCCCATTTGCGTGGGGGGATTTTAATCGAATTAAATCAGCCCATCATTGCTGGTAATATTCACGATACCATTTCACAAAATTGGCAATGCCGTCTTCAACGGAAGTGGAGGGTTTAAACCCCGTATCCGCAATCAAATCACTGACATCGGCATAGGTGGAAGGTACATCACCGGCCTGGAGGGGCAGATAATCAATTTCCGCCTTTTTACCCAGGGCCGATTCAATGGCCCGGACAAAATCCATCAATGGAACCGGATTATTGTTGCCGATGTTGTAAATCTTATAGGGCACGCAGGAGGTGGACGGATCCGGCTGCTCCGAGGACCAGGATGGATTGGCCTCGGGCACCTTTTTCATGACGCGAAACACACCCTCTACGATATCGTCGATGTAGGTAAAATCGCGTTGCATATTCCCATGGTTAAAAACCTTAATGGGTTCGCCGGCCATAATGGCCTTGGTAAAAAGGAATAAAGCCATGTCGGGGCGTCCCCAGGGCCCGTAAACCGTAAAAAACCGCAATCCCGTTGTGGGAAGGCCATACAAATAGCTATAGGTATGTGCCATGAGTTCATTGGCTTTTTTGGAGGCCGCATAGAGGCTGATGGGATGATCCACATTATCCTTTACGGAAAAGGGCATGTTGGTGTTCAGGCCGTAGACGGAAGAGGAAGAGGCATAGACCAGATGCTTCACCTTGGATTGACGACACCCTTCCAAAACATTTCCAAAGCCCACCAGGTTACTGTCCACATAGGCCCCTGGATTTTCAATGCTGTATCTCACACCGGCCTGGGCCGCCAGGTTTACAACACAGTCAAAGGAGTGATCCTGGAAAAGCGCTTCCATTTCGCTACGATGGGAAATATCCATCTGGATAAATTGAAACCCCTGTTTTTCATTGAGGCGTTTCAACCGATCTTTTTTCAAATTCACATCATAGTAATCATTCAGATTATCAATACCGACGACGGTGTGTCCTTCATCCAAAAGCCGCGATGCCAGATTAAATCCGATGAATCCCGCAATTCCGGTAATTAAAGTATTCATAGAGCTCCCATTTCAAGTAGAATTCTAACCTTGTTGAAGGGCATTTTTACCACGAAGTTCTGCGGAAAACAATTAATAATCACGGAAGATCCTTATAGGTCGGCGAACTGCTCCAGCGACTGATCCGCTCCCATCCGAACCGGTCCTCCCATCCCTTTCGCCGATCTTTCATCTTTCCCCGTCTCTCCACGCCGGGGTATCCCGGCCCCATGTCAAGGATGCGACGATCAATGGGGGATCTGCGATCAATGGGGGAACGTTTGATGTAAGCCGTTTTGGCCTGACTTTTACCCTGGGTCATATTTTGCCCTCCCGCTAAATTTACGACGTTAATTATTATTAACGTATATGTGTATTTTTTTTGAAGGTTTGCGGCTGATTAGAAATGAAATCCCCTGGGGGAAAAATGGGTTATCCAACACAAGAGACTGGATTAATTATATAAGAATCGGAAGGGTTGTCAAAATTTTTTTTAACGGGTTACAAGGTTATCCATGATCAAGCCCCAGAAACCATAGGCTGTTTGGCTGTAAAACCATCCCAAATGGCCGCTGCACTGGGAACAGACGGCCACCTGCCACTCATACCCCTTGAACCACGAAAAATCGGAACTGGGCTCCGAAGCCGTTGTGGCCCCGGGGGCATTGGAAAAACAACCGATTTCAAACACTTGACCATGGGGGTTGGCAAAAACGTGGGTTCCCTGGTCATCCACCCGGATCCCATGGGCGGCATCGGCCACCTCTTTCCGGCAAAATCGGCATAGATATTTCAATTCATCCGGGCTTGCCTTTTCTTCGATACGGACTTCCTGATCCGTCTTCTCCTTGCAGACTATGGTCATTTGACGCTCCCCTCCCGGTCAAGTATGAACAAGGTTGCCCCCACCGGTGCATAGGAAAGAAATAGAATATTGAGCCAGGGAATCAAAAACAACAAACCAAATCCCAGGTGAAATCCCAGATTTTGTTTTAGAAATCCCAGCCGTTCACGAAAGGGAATCATCCGCCTGGCATATATGAGATCCGTATGATCCCAGGCCAGGAACAGGGCTGCTGCCATGGAAGAGACCACAATGAACACGGGTCCAAGGGGGGTTAACAACCCCACAAGTGCGATAAAAAGTGAAATAAAAAGGGGGATTATGGCCCGGGGGATTTCCTGTTTCATGAGGTAAATGAAAAGGCCGATCCAGGATTCGTCGCCGGCCCCCTTCTCCATTCCCACATGGATTCGTTCGGTGATCCTGGACATATAATCCATGATAAAAACACAGAAAAAGATCTGGGCCACGATATAGGACATCAACATGGCCACCGCGGTGAGGATCACCACCAGGAACCAGGAAACGATATTCCAAACGTAGACCAGCCACCCGCCGTCGGGCATGGTCCAAATTAAATTCAAGATTTCATTGTGCCAAACCAGGACAAGGCCGGACATGAACAAAAAAACGGCCATAATAATCACAAACCGCAAAAGGCCAAGCAGGAGCAATGAAGGAGTTTTAAGAGCCAGAAAAAGTCCTTTGAAATTATATTTAATTCCATTTATAAAAGCCATTGATTTACCTTGATTGATGGTCATTATTTTTATAGATCACGACTCTGGGTCGTACTATAAAAATAATTTTTTATCAACGTGCCATGGAGCAAGAAAATGAAAATATACTACGTTGATGGTCAATTTGTCCCTTCGGACCAGGCTGTAATCCCCGTGGATGACCTTGCAATTCTCAGGGGATACGGCATTTGTGATATCATGCGAACCTACAAGGGGCAGCCCTATTTCCTGAACGAACACGTTCGCCGGCTTGAAGATTCCGCCCGGGAAACCGGCATTGACCTCCCCTGGGACAGTGATGAACTCAAAACCATCATCCTCCAAACCCTGGAAAAAAATCCCGCCATTGAAGATGCCAATATCCGCATCATCGTCACCGGGGGATCCAGCTCGGATTTTTTCACCCCCCAGGGAGAGCCCAGATTAATCGTCATGGTCACCCCCATCCCTGCCCTGCCCCCCCAATGGTACACCCACGGCATCCATGTCGTTACCCATCACCAGGAAAGGGCATTGCCCAAGGCCAAGGTTATTTCATACATGTCTGCGGCCATGGCATTGAAGGAAGCCAAAAAAAGCGGGGCCATCGAAGCCCTTTACATCACCCGGGAAGGGGAGGCACTGGAGGGGACCACAAGTAACCTTTTCGCATTTTTCAACAATATCCTGGTCACTCCTGGTGATAAGGTCCTCAAGGGAATTACCCGAAAACTGATCCTCTCCCTGGGAAAAAAGATATTTAAGGTGGAAGAACGCCCCATTCCCCTGGAGGACCTGCTCCAGGCCGATGAAGTCTTTATCTCTGGAACCAACAAGGGAATTGTTCCGGTGGTGCAGATCGATTCCACACCCGTTGGAAGGGGAATCCCGGGGAAAAACACCCAAAAACTCATGGCCCTGCTCCAGGAACATGCCCAGGACTTTATGATTTCCCAAGACCCATCCTAGTCCCCATCTATCCCGCCCGGGGAATACATCCTATCAAACAGGTATTTTCCCGGGCAAATTCTTTATAGGCAACACCGGAACGGGGGGTAATAAAATTATCCCCCAATTGAAATCGAGTCTTAAATCCCTCCAAAAAATCCAGGGACGCGACATGGGGCGGAGCACTGGAAAAATCTGTTACCCGGAACACCCTTTCCAACAACGGCGTCTGGGAAGAAATTTCAGCGGATCGAAGTTTATCCAGCAACCGTTCTTCCACATGGATGGCTCCGGGTTTACCGGTGTGTTCCAATCGGGATGCCGTATTCACGGCCGCACCAATGGCCGTGATCACCCGACGGCTCCGACTTCCCAACGGGCCGATGGTGGCATTTCCATAATCCATCCCCGCCCGAAAATTCATCTCAATCCCGTATTTTTCCAATAATCCTTTCACAAGCCCCTGGGGATCTGAAGCATGGCACCCCTGCTTCAATTGGTTCACCTGGGAAAAAAAACTCCCCAGGGCCATGGTCATGATCATCAACCGGTCCTTGATACCCGGAGGATTGGGATAGGCATCGAGGGGATCAAACACGGAGACATGTTCGAGGAAGACCGAATCTCCAATGAAATTATCCAGCCGACACCCGTGGGTGAAGGCAATGTCTGCGGTAATTTCGTGGCAGTGTTTAAGGACGAAAAAATAATCCCTGGGGGCCATGGTTCCAAGGACCTTCACCGATCCAACCATATCGATGAAGGCATAGACCCCGTCATCAATGCTGATGGGCTCCATGTGAACCTGATCCAGCGTCACCCCTCCCAGGGCCCTGAGGTAGCGTTTCTGTTCATTTAATTCTTCGGCCTTGGCATTGACCCGGTCCCAGGCCCTGCGCAGTTTCAATTCCTTTCGCTGGATGATCCGGGAAGCCGAAGTGCCCCTGGCCCGGCCCAGGGAAATGATGGATGCCATTTCAACGGCTTCAATCAAAAGATCCAATCGCCGTTTCAATTCATCCAGCTGCCCCCCCTCCCCCAGGGCCAGAAGGGAGGGGCAGATGGTGTTGAAAACAATGGCCCCGTAGTCCGGGATATAGGCTGAAAGAAAATTTCTGGCCTTAAACCATTGAACAATTCCCATGTTCACCTGGATATCCTCAAGGGCACCAAACCGGTTTCCATCATAGGAAAAGGAGGGAAATTTCTCCTGGTTCCCAAGGGGATCGATGGGATGGAGAATGATAATCTTAACCCCGCGGCGATAATAGTCCCTGTGATTGCGAAGCACATGGGCAATAACACCCGGTGTCTCACGGGATTCCCCCCTGGCTCCCTGGCCATACAGGGGGATGGGGGAAAGGGATTTTCGACGGACCAGCCCAGGCCCGAAGTATCGAATAAAAACACCCCGGATCCCTCGGCCATCTGCCAGGTGGAAAATTCCCCGATCCCAATGGGAAGGACGCACATACCGTCTGCCGGTGGCGTCGGAACCATAAACGACACCGGCCTGTTCAGCCTTCAATAATCTCCGGCTGAATCGAAGCAGGCAGGCCATGACGTTTTTGGATCGTTTGGCCTGCCGCTTAAAGACGTGTAGGTCATTCCAATCGGGTTTCATTTTTTGAAAAAAGGCTTAAAAAATACCTGTTTTCCCCTCCGCATATGGGTGGTTTATAAAATAAATTTTGATACAGGGAAATCTCCCCTTGCTGGAACGAGACCATGGAACCGATGAAAAAGACATGGTAGATCCGATATACCGATTCCGAAACAATTTTCAAAAGGCGATCCCGGTGATGCTCCATCCGTGCAATCCAGTCCTCCAGGGTGCGAACATAATGGAGGCGAAAATTCTCCGCATTTAACAGTTCAAACCCGGACCCGCTGGCCATATCCACCAAATCCTGCTGGGGAAGAAGCTCGCCGCCGGGGAACATATAGGTGTCCAGAAAAGCATTTTTCAACCGCTTTTTCCGCCGCACATTGGTGGTGATGGTATGTTGGAGAAACAAGCCTTCGGGTTTGAGTGCATCCAATACCTTTCCATAGAAAATTTTCATATTGGACCGTCCCACATGTTCGGACATGCCAATGCAGGAAATCTTGTCAAAACATTGGCCCTCCAGATCCCTGTAATTCATGATCCGGATATCGATTTGACTGGAAAGTCCCTGGGATTCAATCCAATCTTCGGCATAGGCTTTTTGTTCCCGGCTCAGGGTGATCCCGGTCACCCGGACCCTGTAATGCTTAGCCGCGTAAACGGCAAAATTTCCCCAGCCACATCCGATGTCCAAAAGATGTTCCCCCGGTTGCAGCCTTAGCTTACGGCAGATGATATCCATTTTTTCATTTTGTGCGTCGGACATGGATGCATCCGCAGACGGATAATAGCCACAGGTGTATCCCATGGTTTCCCCCAAAAAAATTCGGTAGAAACTGCTGGGGGCATCATAATGATATTCGATATTTTCTTTTTCCTTTTCCCGCTTTGAGGCCAGGGCCGCCCCCACACGCTCCACCAATCGTTTGGGTTGATCGGTACTCAAAATCTTATCCCAAACCTGTTCATAGAGCTCCCGAATGCTGCCGGCCACATCAAAATAGCCTTTGACATAGGCCTCCCCAAGGGAAAAGGCATCGGGGGACATCAGGGCTTTGAAAAATTTTTTATCCCGGATCAGAATACGGTACCGGATGTCGCCCAACCCGGTTGAATAGGAACGACCATCTGGAGCAACCACTTCCAGTGGAATCATTGCATCCTTGAGGATCTGGACAAATTTATTGAGGAAAAGACGCTGATAGGATTCAGAGAAACCGGACAGAGAAGGAAAACGAGACCACATAACATCTCCTTTGAAATTCAATGGAATTGGAAATTTGTGACACCATTTCAACCTAGTGCGGACATTATCGAATTAGGGATAAAATTTAAAGACTTATCTATAAAAAATAAGATCCACATAAATCCTTGGGCATGACGCCGGTATAAAAATGGCAGACAACCGGAATTTTCACACCCCTAAATGGACCATTTGTGGATGGAAAATCGGGGTCGAAAGGAACGATCAACCCGCATACGGCGATGTGGAAGGAAACATGCCCACCATAGCCGTTCTCAAAAATATGTTCCGAAACCATGGACTATCTTCACGATGGTTTAAACCCCTTCCAACAGGGTTGACCATCGAATTTGCCAATCACGCCCGGAGGATCAGGTGGTAGCGGAATCTTCCTCCCCCCGTCATCGCCGGGTGGGGAGAAAAACCTTCCAATCAAATGGAAAAAGGCCCATTCAATGGGAACGTTATTTTGAGAATCACTATAAAAGAAAAATACGGCAGGTTCTACACCGGGTGTGGAAATCCCCATGCAAAACCCTTGTGGAATGCAGCCATGGCAATCAATGGATTTGAGCCAGCAGCTCCGGCGCAGTGATGGTGTTTAAATCCGGAACCCCATTGATTATCCCCTGGTCCACCAAAAAGGCAGCGGTCCGGGCCAGACTCCCCATGACGGTAGGGCCCAGTTGAAGTCCGTATTCATGGCGCGCCATGACCTCCCGGGTGATCTTTGAATCAAGACCGGTTTGCCGGGATACCAATGCAATTGCTTCCCGGGGATATTTAATCTGGAAGGTCCGGGCATCTTCCAGGGCCCTTAGAAAGCCAATGGCCAGATCCCGGTTTTCCCGAACCCATTCCCGCCGTGCCAGGATCAGAATGGGATATTGATTCCCAAGCCCGCCAAATGTAGTCAACTCCCGTGCCCCACGGGTCTCGGCAAGGGAAGGGGTAGGCTCACTGGCGGCAAAGGCATCCAAGGATCCGGCCATGAGGGCATCCACCATGGTGGCGGGTTTGAGATCCATGGGCATGAAGGCATCCCCGGAAAGCGATGCAGCCTGGAGTGCCGCCAGAAATCCCCCATGGGTGGATGTTCCCTTCCGGATCCCAATACGCTTGCCCTTTAAATCAGCCAAACTATTAAAGGGACTATCTGGCTTGACCATGACCCGGTGCCGAAACTCCCCCTGGGCATGGCTGGCAATCACCACGAAATCCGGGTTTTTGGCCGTTAAAATCAAGGCCGTGGTATCCCCCATGGTGGCAATATCCACACTGCCCGAATACAAGGCTTCCATGCATGACGGCCCGCTGGAAAAACGGAAGGGCTTGATGGGAATGCCCTGTTTTGAAAAATAATCCCTTTCCACCGCCACCATGGGAAGCACACTGCCAATGCGATCCTGCAAGGCGAACCGAACCACAGAATTCCCCCCGTGAACCAGGGCCGTAAAATTCAAAACACCAAAAAACGCTAGGAGCCAAATTTTCCAGAAAACAAATCCGCCGGTGTTATTTTTCATTTCCTTCCTCCTGGAAAGAATATTCGGGTAGGGCCGGGCTGCACTGCCCCGCCAAAATTTCCCGCAATCCATGGACCATGGCGCCAAAGGCCGAGCTGGACCGGGTACGGGGCCGGGATAGATCATTGGGCACTTCGGCACAAATCCGGGCCGGAGTCTGCCCCATCACAATGATCCGATCGGATAGGTAGGCGGCTTCTTCCACACCATGGGTCACATAAACAATGGTTTGCCGAAATCGCTCCCAGGCCATCAACAGCGTATCCTGCAAAAGTTCCCTGGAAATGGTATCCAGGGCGCTGAAGGGTTCATCCATGAGCAAAACCTTGGGGGCCATGGCCAGAACCCGGGCGATGGCAACCCGTTGCA
>JAKSBM010000006.1 GCA_022361135.1 Desulfobacterales bacterium
CTCCAGATCCGTCCCATGGGCCAGTATAAAAAGGACCTGGGGGTGAACATCACCCAAAAAGACATTGCCCATGCCTTCTGCCACTCCACCCGAGCCCTGGGCAACGGCAGCTACGAAGAAATCCAGGATCTGATTTATGTGGACCCAGAGGCCTTTGATGCGGCCAAAACCGTGGACATTGCAGCCGAGATCAACACCCTCAATGCCCAGTTCAACGGCACGGGCAGACAATACGTCCTCATGGGACCGGGCCGATGGGGTTCCTCGGACCGATGGCTGGGCATCCCCGTGGTCTGGAACGACATCTCCAACGTGGGGGTCATGGTGGAAACCACCATTGAAAGCATCAAAGCCGACCCTTCCCAGGGTTCCCATTTTTTCCAAAACATCACCTCCCTGGGCATCAGCTATATCACCGTCTCCGACAAGGGGGAGGATTTTGTCCGCTACCCCGCCCTGGAACAGGGTGAAGTCATTGCCACCACGCCCCACCTCAAACACATCCGATTTCAATACCCCATGGGAATCCTGGTGGACGGACGGACGTCCCGGGCGGTGCTCATGCCGGGGCGCCCACCGGAACCCCGTGAAAAAATGGAAGATGTCCCGGAAATTCACCCCCGGAACCATGAAAGGAGAGAGCCGTGAAAATCCTCATTGTGGACGATGAACACATTTCCCGGAAGGTACTGGTCAAACAATTGGATCCCCTGGGCAGCTGCACCGAAGTGAACAATGCCAAGGAAGCCCTCATGGCATTTGCCACGGCCCACCAGGAAAAGGCCCCCTATGACCTGGTCACCCTGGATGTCTCCATGCCCGGTATGGACGGCCGCAAGGTCCTGGAAAACATGCGTCGCCATGAACAGGCCAACCAGATTCCCAAAGCCCAACAGACCCGGATCATCATGGTTTCATCCCGAATGAACATCTCCCTGATCAAGGAATGTATCCAACTGGGCTGCAATGGCTACCTCACCAAACCCGTGAGTCGCTACCAGCTTTTGGAGGCCATGACCAAGGCCGGAATCAAGGCCCCGGAACCCACCGAGGCCGACGCAGGAGGCCATTCCCAGGTGGTGGCGGAAGTCATCAAGCAATTTTACAAGGGACAAACCGCCCTCCCCGTTTTTCCAGACATCGTCAATGAGGTGGAAGCCCTGATCCATTCCGAGGATGCCTCCATCAATGCCCTGGAAAAAATCGTGGAAAGGGACATCATCATCTCCAGTCGCTTGATCTCCATTGCCAATTCCCCGCTGTACAAAGGCGTGGGCAAGGCCGACAGCCTCAATGCCGCCCTGGTCCGCCTGGGCCTCAAGGCGGCCCACCAGGTGGTAACCTCGGTGGCGGCCAAAAGCCTCTTTGACACCGAGGAAAAACAATTGGCCACCCAACTCAACCGCCTCTGGATGCACTCCTTTGCCACGGCCTGCATCGCCCGGGGCCTGGGCCAGCAGCTGGGGGTCGACAACCTGGACAACCTTTTCCTCATGGGCATCATCCACGACATTGGCAAGGTCCTCCTCCTCAAGGCCTATGTGGACCTGGCCCAGGAGCCCGATCTGGGAAACATAAAATTAAAAACCGCCATCCACGAAATCCACACCACATTTGGGGCCGTTCTCCTGAAAAAACTGCGGTTCTCCCCCCCCTTTGTCCAGGTGGCGGAATTCCACCATTGGAACATTTACACCCAGGATTGCGCCCAGGAATTGATCATCATCAACCTGGCCAACCACCTCACCCAGAAAATAGGCTTTGGCTTCATGTCCATGGGTAACCGGGATGAGCAGGCCCAACAATCCATTGAAGAACTCACCCCCTTCAAGCAATTGGGGTTGGACCTGGACAGCGTAAAATCCATTCTCAAGGAGAGCAAATCCATCATCCTCCAAACCGCCGGCACCCTTTAGAATGGAGATTTCCCGGCAATCTACTCCAGAGAAATGGGTGCCGAGACAAGGCCTTACACAAAAGACTTGAAAACGGTCTGGGTGAACAGACCCCCCAAAACACAAACGGCCGTATCAGCGGGTCAACCCCGCCGATACGGCCGAATATATTTCATTTATAGCAGCACCATCAGGGCAACAATTGAAAGGCCACCGTCACCCCCGCAGAGACCCGGACCGAACCAAAGCGCCCGCCGGGATCGGCCGGTGCATTGGCCGCCCGGGACATGACCATTTTCTCGGCCATGGGCCGGATGGGAGCCGCCCCCTGCTCCTGGATCTGCAAAGGCGTTCCCAGCTTGGCACCCAGGGTGGCGGCCATGACTTCGGCCTTGCTCCGTGCCCGCTTCAGGGCCTTTTCCAGGGCCCGCCGCTCCTGTTTTCCCATGTCCTCCCGCTCATACCGAGTACCCCGGATCTCCAGGGCATTGTGCCGGGCCATTTCCGCATAAACGGCGTAAAGGGAATCCAACTTCCGGACCTTGATCTCCATGGTGCATTCACTGAAATAGCCCGAGGCCCGGCGCTTATTCTTTTCCCAGCTGTATTCCACCCCCTGGCGGATGAGGGATTTCACCATGTCCGCCTCGGGGATCCCCAGTTTCTTCAACCCGGAAATCACGCCCGTGAGTGTGGCTTCCATCTGCTGGTGGCCCTGGCTCATCTGGGGGGCCACATGGCGGATCCCTAAATTCAATGTGGCAAACTGGGGGGCCAGAACGGTTTCATATCTGCCGGACACCGTGATCAGCCCGGCATCAACATCCCCGGCAAACCCGACCTGGGGCAGGCAGAACAACAGGGTCATCACCCCGGAACAAATCCAATTTCTGATCTTCATTTGGGCTCTCCTTTATCATTTATAAATTGCCCCGGACATGTCATACCCATTTGCCTGGCTTGAAATTCAGGCAATGCATCCCGTAGATTGTCCGGGATGGATGCGTGGCCCATCTTAACACCGAGTCCCGGAAAAAAGGAATAGCCTGGATATTTCACGGCAATTTGCCAATCATGCCCGGGTTGAAAAGAGCCCTTCGAATCCAATGGACAAAGCCCGTCTCCACATCCATTGCGACGCTGAAACAAATTCAATGGAAGCCATAGTTTAAAAATCACCCTGAAATCCACCCCCCTCCCGGAGATGGCACACAGGGATTGAAGACAATAAATTATCTGCTACAATACCCCTTTTATCACACCCAATTTTGGAGTCCCCCATGTTTGATATTCGCCCGGCCGTCGCGTCCGATGCTCCCATACTATTGCAATTCATCCAGGAACTGGCCGAATTTGAAAAGGCCCCCCATGAAGTCACGGCCACGGTGGAAAGCTTTGAAGCCACCCTTTTTTCCGACAATCCTGCGGCCCATGCCCTAATCTGTGAATTCCAGGGAAAACCGGCCGGCTATGCCGTCTACTTTTTCAATTATTCCACCTGGCAGGGCAAGACCGGCCTCTACCTGGAAGACCTATACATTACCCCGGAATTCCGGGGCAAAGGCGGGGGCAAGGTATTGCTCAAGGCCCTGGCCCAAATCGCCGTGAACAAAGACTGCGGCCGATTTGAGTGGTCGGTACTGGACTGGAATACCCCGGCCATCAAGGCCTATGATGCCGTGGGTGCCCTGCCCCAGCCCGAGTGGCTCCGCTACCGCATGGACGGAGACGCCCTTAAAAACTTTGCCTGGGACTAGCAAATTTTCCGCCGACCCCAACCTTGGGGAGAGGCCCGAAATCCCCGGCTCACGGCCCGGAACTGCACTTTTTTCTTGACATCCCGGCCCGCTTATACAAAGGAATGAAAGGCTTTCATTCACCTGTGGCGAAATAGAGGGGCCCCATGACCCAGACCCGTCCCAAATGGTTGCACCGAATCCGGCACCTTCACCAGACCCTTGCCCGTCTGGGGGCGGCCCCCTTTAAGCTCATCCGCCATTTCCGTATCCGCTATAAATTACTCATCATTTACGCCGCCTGCTTCGTTTTAACCATTTCCCTGGCCGGCGGTTCCATCTATTTCATCATGAAAAAAAATGTGGAGCGTAACATTGAAGGCCAATTGAACAACTCCACATCGGCCATCCTAAACAATGTTAAAACCGCGGTGTCGGTCTCCATAAAAAATCGCCTCCGGGCCATGGCCGAAAAAAACCATGAAATCATCGAAAACCTCCACCGCCAATGCCAGGCCGGCCAACTCAGCCTGGACCAGGCCCAGAAGCAGGCCGCGGACATCCTCCTTTGCCAAAGCGTGGGCACCTCGGGCTACCTCTGCATCCTGGACGGAGAGGGCCGGGTGGTGAAACATCCCCAAAAAGCCCTGGAGGGGCTGGACATCTCCGACCACCAATTTGTCCGGGAAATGATTGCCCGAAAAAACGGTTACATCGAATACCATTGGCAAAACCCAGGGGATGCCTATCCCCGGCCCAAGGCCCTTTACATCACCTATTTCAAACCCTGGAACTGGATGATCACCGTATCCTCCTACCGCCGGGAATTTTCCAAACTGGTGGACATCAATGACTTCAAGGCCGGAATCCTGGGCCTGAAATTCGGCAAAACCGGCTATGCCTATGTCCTGGACACCCAGGGGCGGGTCATCATCCACCCGGAACTCACCGGCATCAATGTGCTCACCGACCCCCGTTTTTCCAACACCCCATTCAAAAAAATGCTGGCCATGGAAAACGGGAGACTCATTTATTCCTGGAAGAATCCCGGGGAGGAACGGGCCCGGAAAAAACTGGTCCGGTTCAACCTCATCCCGGAGTACCAATGGATTGTGGCCTCCTCCTCCTATCTGGATGAATTTTACGCCCCCCTGGAAACCATCCGCCGGGTTATCTTCTGGGTGGGGCTGGGGGCATTGGTGGTCTTTGTGCCCATCACCTTTTTCCTCAGTGCCACCATTACCCAGCCCATCCGTTCCCTCACCCGACGCTTCAGCCAGGACATCGGCAAGGGGTTTTCCAATCGTTCGGTGAAAATGGAATCCCGAGACGAGGTGGGACAGCTCACCTTTTATTATAACGCCTTCATGGAAAAACTGGAGGCCCGGGACCGTTCCCTCCAGGCAGAAATCCGGGAGCGGCGCCAGGCCCAATCCGCCCTCAAGGAAAGCGAGGAAAAATACCGTTCGGTCATGGAAGCGGTGCCCGATCCCATTGTGGTTTACGACATGGAGGGCCAAGTCACCTACCTGAACCCGGCCTTCACCCGGGTCTTTGGCTACAGCCTGGAGGAAAGCATGGGGCAAAAGCTGGATCATTTCGTTCCCCGGGCCCATGGGAAGGAAACCATGGAGGGCATCGATTATATCCTCAAGGGCCAGGTTCTGCCCCGTCTGGAAACCAAGCGCAAGGCCCGGGACGGCCGCCTCATCGATGTCACCACCCGGGGGTCTGTATACCGGGACAAATACGGTACCCCCATCGGGTCCGTGATCACCCACCGGGATGTCTCCGAGGTCAAACGGTTGGAAAAGGCCATCATGGAAACCGGGGAGCGGGAGCGCCAGACCATCGGCAACGACCTCCACGATGATCTCTGCCCCCACCTCATCGGCATTGAGGGGCTGACCAAGGTCCTGGAACGGAAAATGGAAATGGCCGGGGAGCGGGCCGACCTCCTGGACCACATCACCCAACTCATCCGGGAGGCCATTGCCAAAACCCGGCGGCTGGCCCGGGGACTTTCTCCGGTCTATTTCAACCATGGCCTGGAATCCTCCCTGCGGGAGTTGGCCGATACCACCCGCTTCCTCCACGGGGTAGAATGCCGGTTGGAGGTCAATTGCGTCCTCCCCGGGGAGGACCAGATGGAAACCATCCACCTCTACCACATCGCCGGGGAGGCCGTGCGCAATGCCGTCCGCCACGGCGGGGCGGACACCATCGTCATTGAGGTGAATAAAAAAGAGCAGGAATTCGGCGTTAAAATCCAGGACAACGGCCGGGGCATGGACATGGAACAGCCCACCCGGGGCATGGGACTGCGCATCATGAACTACCGGGCCAAGATCATGGGCGGCTCCCTGGGGGTTTCCTCGGAACCCGGCCAGGGAACCACGGTGCAGCTGACCTTGCCCATTGAATGAAACACTGCCCCGGCAAGGGTGTCCGGGGCCCGACATGAACCCTTAGAATCGAAGGAATATCAGTAAAATACGGTTTTGTCCCAACCGGATTTCTGATATAGACCAATTATGCCGGAAAAAAAGAAAATACTGCTGGTGGAAGATCATCCCATTTTCAGGCTGGGCCTGTCCGAACTCATCAACCAGGAGGACGACCTCCAGGCCTTTGGCGGCTCCAAGGATGTGGACCCGGCCATCACGGAAATCGAAACCATGGATCCGGATCTCATCATCGCCGACATCACCCTGAAAACCAGCGACGGCATTGACCTGGTTAAATACGTCAAGCGCTACCACAAGCAGATCCCGGTCCTGGTCCTTTCCATGCACGACGAATACCTCTATGCCCAGCGCGCC
>JAKSBM010000884.1 GCA_022361135.1 Desulfobacterales bacterium
CCGTCCCCGGCCACGTTAACCTGCGGTCCGTATCCGAGGCCGTGAAAGCCGGAATCTGGCAAAACGGGGGGACCCCGGTGGAATTCGGAGTCATCGGTGCCTGCGACGGCATTGCCGAAGGCCACGAGGGCATGCGGTACATCCTTCCCACCCGTGACATCATCGCCCATTCCATCGAACTCATGGTCCAGGCCCACCAATACGATGCCATCGTCCTTCTGGGTTCCTGCGATAAAATCGTCCCCGGCATGCTCATGGCAGCGGCCCGGCTGGACATCCCGGCCATTCTGGTCAATGGGGGCCCCATGATGGGCGGCCCCATGATCCACGGACGCAAGGCCGATTCCACCTCCATCATTGAGGGCATGGGCCGCATGAAGGCCGGGGAAATCACCGAAGCAGAACTCCTGGACATGGAAGACCGCTGCGCCCCCACCTGTGGTTCCTGCTCATTCCTGGGCACGGCCAACACCATGTGCTGCATTGCCGAAGCCCTGGGCATGTCCATCACCGGCTCGGCCATGATCCCGGCCACCCACGCCCGGCGCATGCACAGCGCCCAGGAAAGCGGCCGTAAGATTGTGGACCTGGTCCGGTCCAATACCACGGCGCGGCAGATCATCAACGAAAAATCCATTGCCAATGCCGTGCGCCTGACCTCTGCCATCGGCGGTTCCACCAACGCGGCCCTGCACATTCCGGCCATTGCCCACGAGGCCGACGTGCCATTTGATATTGATCTCTTTGACGAAATCAGCCGCTCCACCCCGGTGCTGGCCAAAATGAACCCGGCCGCCTCCTTCAATGTCATTGATTTTTACGAATCCGGCGGCGTTCCTGCGGTTATGGGGGAAATGATTTCCCTGCTGGATGCCGACATCCCCACGGTCACGGGGAAAACCATGGCGGAAAACCTCAAGGGAATCGCCTCCCCCGATGATGCGGTCATCAAAACCATGGATGCCCCCTTTGACCGCAACGGCGGCATGGCCGTCCTCTACGGCAACCTGGCCCCGGAATCCGCCGTGACCAAGCCCGCAGCCATTGATCCGGCCATGCGCACCTTCACGGGAAAGGCCAGGGTCTTTGACAGCGAACACCAGGCCAACACCGCCATCCTCAACCAGGAAATCCAGGAAGGGGACGTGGTGGTCATCCGCTACGAAGGCCCCAAGGGAGGACCGGGCATGCCGGAAATGTTCAAGGCCATGAAACTCCTCCACGGCCTGGGCCTGGCCAAGAAAACCGCCCTGGTCACCGACGGCCGCTTCTCTGGCACCAACAACGGCTGTTTTGTGGGACACATTTCCCCCGAGGCCCAGGAAGGCGGACCCATTGCCCTGGTCCGGGACGGGGATGAAATCACCATTGATATCCCGGGCAAAACCCTGGACCTCAAGGTTTCCCCCGGGGAATTGGAAGAACGCAAACGCCGGTGGAAAGCCCCGGCCCCCCGGGTCACCCGGGGATACTTGAACATATACAGCCGCCTGGCCTCATCCGCGGCCAAGGGTGCCATCACCACCTGATGGGATCCCTTTGAGACAGAAACAGAATCCGACTTGATTTTCACAATAATCCCCAAGCCAAAATCACCACAGGGGTTATTAAACATAGGAGACACCCATGAAAAGAACCACCATCTTTGACCTGTACAAAATGAAAGAAACCGGCGAGAAAATTGCCTGGCTCACCTCTTACGATTTCCCCACTGCCCAGTTTTCCCAGGAAGCCGGCATGGACATGATCCTGGTGGGCGACAGCCTGGGCATGTGCGTATACGGTTACAACGGCACCGTCCCCGTAACCATGGACCAGTGCATTGCCCATTGTGACGCCGTGCGCCGGGGCGCCCCCAATTGCTTCATCGTGGGAGACATGCCCTTTGGCTCCTACCAGACCTCCGATGAAGACGCCGTGGCC
>JAKSBM010000029.1 GCA_022361135.1 Desulfobacterales bacterium
CCTGGCCGACATTCGCCAGCGCCCTGCGGACAAGGCCCAGGCGGCAGACCAGCAGCATGCCCAATTCCGGGACCCCACCTCGGATTTCATCACCCTCCTCAATATCTGGGATGCGGTGAAGGAAGCGGAAAAAAGCCTGAAGTCCAGGAGCAAGGTCCGCCAATTCTGCATTTCCCGCTACCTTTCCTTTAAGCGGTACCGGGAGTGGATGGATATCCACCGGCAGATCAGCCGCATGGTCAAGGACCATGGCCTGGATGCCAACAAACATCCCCTGCCGGCGGCGGAACCCGCGCCGACCCGCCCCTCTCCATCCAAGGGGAAAAAGGGAGGAAAACCCAAACAGGCACCGCCCCAGACCAGTGGATTCAGCCCCCTGTACACGGCCTTGCACAAATCCCTGTTGGCGGGATACCTGGCCAACATTGCACACAAAAAGGAAAAAAACAGCTATACGGCGGCCAAGGGACAGCAGGCCATCATCTTCCCGGGCTCGGGCCTCTACGACAAGGCCGGCACCTGGGTGGTGGCTGCGGAATTTGTCAAAACCAGCCAACTCTTTGCCCGGGGGGTGGCCAATGTGGATCCGGCCTGGCTGGAGGAGATGGGCAAGGACCTGCTCACCCGGAGCTATTCCGATCCCCACTGGTCCAAAAAACAGGGCCAGGTCATGGCCAGGGAACAGGTTTCCCTTTTCGGCCTCATCATTGTCAATGATCGGAAGGTGGCCTACGGCAAAATCAATCCCGAGGAGAGCTTTGAGATCTTCATCCGCCAGGCCCTGGTGGAGGGGGAGGTCATGCGCCCCCTGCCCTTCATGGAACACAATCGAAACCTCATGGAAGAGGTGGAAACCCTGGAACACAAAACCCGGAAACGGGATATCATGGCCACGGAGGAGGACCTTTTCCTCTTTTACCAAAGCAGACTGCCGCGGCCCTTTTCCGACATCCGCACCTTCAACCGTTTCATCCGGGAATCCGGGGATGATAAATTCCTCCACATGGACCTGGAAACCCTCCAGAAAACCCGGGTGGCAGAGGAGGAACTGGCCCTCTATCCCGATGTGCTGGAAACGGCCAAGGGCCACTATGCCCTGAGCTATGAATTCAATCCCGGCGCCCCCACGGACGGGGTGACCCTCAAGGTGCCGGCCCACCAGGCCGCCAACGTACCCAAGGCCGCCCTGGACCATTTGGTGCCGGGCCTCTTCCGTGAAAAGATCGAAGGTCTGCTCAAGAACCTGCCCAAATCCCACCGGGTCCGGCTCATGCCCATCCAACAGACGGCGGCCCGCATTGCCGAACAGATGCCCCGGCAGGAGAATGTCCCCCTGTTCAGCCAATTGTCCCAATTCATCCGGGAACATTTCAACCTGGTCATCCCGGCCACGGCCTGGTCCGAGGAAAAGCTGGCCGACCATTTGAAGTTCCGCATTTCCATCCAGGACGACTCCGGCCAAGAAATCAAGTCCATGCGGGACCTCTCCATCCTCAACCAATTCCCCACCCACCGTGCCCCCAGGGCCAAGGGTGCCTTTGAACAGGCCTGCGCCGACCACGAACAGGAGGGAATCATCGACTGGTCCTTCCCCGACCTGGAAAGGGAAATCCGCATCACCGAGGCCAATGGGTTTTCCCAGACCATTTATCCGGGGTTGAAAAAGGAAAAGACAGGCATTGCCCTGCGTCTGTTCAAGTCCGAAGTCGCCGCCGTGGACTCCCATGTCCAGGGCATCCTGGCCCTGTACCAAAAATGCAAACCCGATGAATTCAAGGCCCTGAAAAAAGATATCCGGGCCAAGGCCGGACTGCGGCAGATCGCCCCCTATTTCAAGGAAACCCAGGACTTCCAATCCAAAATTTTCAATTGCCTCAGCCGGGCATTCTTTGCCCGGGACATCCGGAGCCGGGCCGAATTCGAGACCCATTACCAGGAGCTGCGCCCCCGGATATACAGCCAGACCCAGGCCGGACTCTCCCACATCCTCAGCCTGGGGGAAGCCTACGGGGAATGCTTTTCCCTGCTTCAATCCCTGGGGCTGAAATTCCAAAACCGCCCCCAGGCGTCGGCCATCCTCAACGGCATTTACGGAGAGTTAAAGAACCTGATCCCCCCCCATTTCCTGGACATCTATGAACTGGACCGCATGGCCGACCTGGCCCGGTATGTCCAATGTCTCAAGGTCCGGGCCCGGCGGGGGGCGGACAATCCGGCCAAGGAAAAGGCCAAGGGCGATCCCGTGCGGCGATTCCAGCGCCAGCTCAACCATCAGCTGGAATCACTGGATGAATCCTCCTCCCCGGAAAAAACCCAGCGGGTGGAAGACTTTTTCTGGCTTTTGGAGGAATTTAAAATTTCCATTTTTGCCCCGGAACTGAAAACCCGGGTCAAGGTCTCTGCCAAGCGGCTGGACAAGGAACTCATCACCCTCTCCACCATGATTTAAACCCGCCCCGGACCCAAACCCGGGACGCAGAAGTGCAACCCTGATTCGCACTTCTGCGTCCCGAACCGATCTCCAACGACGCCCCCATCCCACAACCCCCTTGAAAATAAAGCCATTTTCCCACCACACATTCCCGGCACACCCCTTGCACAAGAAAACCCCTGTATCCAAGGAGTAAACACAGGCCCCAACCGGGCCGTATCATGCAAGGGAGAAAAAGGATGGAAAAAATTCTGATCGTGGGATGTAAAAAGGCCATGGACGATGTCTGCATTGCCTGCAGCCGCTGCATGGTGGGATTCAACAGACGGGAAGGTGAATTTGAAGCCTACAAGGATGAAGAGGCCCAACTCATGGGACTGCTTTCCTGCGGAGACTGCCCCGGCGCCACCATCGTGACCCGCTTGGCCCAGGTCAACCTATGGAACAAACCCATGGACGAAAAGGTCACCAAGGTCCACATCGCCCCCTGCATCACCGACCATTGTCCCCACGGTGAAACCATTATCAAAAAGATCAAAGCCAAGGCCGGCGTGGAAGTCATTGAAGGCACCCACCCCTACAAGCCCAGCGATATTTTTGCATAGATTCCATGGGCGGCATCCCCAACCGGATGCCGCCGACACCATCCAATCCCGCCAAGGGCCTTATTCTTCAGCCCTGCCAAAGCTTGACCCTCCCCCGGCTTTAAGATATTCTTATGGATATTGATCCATATTTTCCATCTCCAGTATTTCTTTTTCCCGATTCCATCAATTCCCCCTTCTCTTTAAAAAAGGGGATTAACTTAATTTCCATAAAAATGAGATATGGCCAACCCATTCACTTCCCCCATGAAATATTCCATTGCCGCCCTGGCAATGATCCTGGGGGTGTGCACGGCCCTTATCCCGACGGCCCGGGCCCTCCAGACCATCACCGACGTCACCACCCAAAGCCCGAATACAACCCACTACACCAGCTATGTTAATTGGAAAACACAACTTCTGGATCTCTACTTTTCGGGAATCCGGGTCACGGATTCCGTTGTCTATTCCCCTGGCGAAACCTTCGTCAATACCGGTACATTGACCCTGGGTGCAATTGCCAACCTCAGCGATGTATTGGTGGGTATTGGAAACGACAATGCCACCATTGCCATTCAGAATACGGGAAATATCACCATTTCCTACCTGACCGTTAACCGGGACATTGAATTCTTTGGCATCGACACCGACGGCAGCCTGATCAATTCGGGAAACATCACCCTTTCCACCGACCAGACCGGCATCCAGGAAAACCAGCTCACCGGCCTGCTGGTCAATGGGAACAGCCTGGTCAATACCGGCGACATCACCCTGGACAGCAGAAATGGAATCGGTGCCGTGGCCTCCACCTTCCATTACACCACCACGGGCATCCAATTCAGTGGCAGCCAAATGAGCCAGTCCGGGGAGCTCAACGTCACCGTGGAAGGGCCGGAAGTCACCCTGTTCACCAACAAATCGGCCATTGCCATCGGCATTGAATCCTCGGGTAACCTCACCCACACCGGTGAAATCACGGCCACGGCCATCGGCGGAAAATTGGCAACCACCAGCACCGATGCCACGGCATACGGCATTAAGATGACCGGCACGGCCACCCTCCATTCCACCGGTCTCATCCAGGCCCGGGCCCAGCCCTCCCCCGGGCTCCCCGGCGGCAAC
>JAKSBM010000076.1 GCA_022361135.1 Desulfobacterales bacterium
GCACCAGGGGATAATTGTCATGGTTGGCAGGGGGCAGGGAATGGACGGGGAAGGATAAATGCCCTTTGGGGGCAAAGTGACCCGGGGCCAGGGTTATCACCTGGACCAAGTCGGGATGGGGCTGAATTTTTTCAACCCTTTGGTTTTGGTGCACGGGCCGGTGCCAGATGGGGCCATCCGGGTTTTCCAAATCCAGGGCCGTGGCCCCGGCAATGTATTCACCGCCCAGGGTCTGGGCCAGGCGGGGAGCCAGATCCCGGAAACCACCCCCATGGGGCATGAGAATATACCTGGGCCGGACAGCCCTCTCCTTCAGGTAATTCACCAGGGCGGTAAGGTCTTCCAAGCCCCCGTGGGCAAGGGCCAGTCCGGTGACCCGGGTACCGGACAGGGCATGGCCCACCCCGGCCAGTTCAGCCGGATCTTCTCCATGGGGTGACATGGGGATCAGGGTATGGGTCATAGGAGTTGCCTCTGCTTCAGCCAATGGGTAAATTGGACGGCGCTGTCCTGGACCGGGGAGGTCCAATCCTCCCCCCTGCGCTGGGTCTTTGGTGTGTCAACGGTCCTTGAAACGGGCCCCGGGGGCAAATCCGAAGGTGGATCCGGCTTCCGGTGAACCACGGGCTGCTGTTGGGCCTTGAGCATGTGTGAAAGGGAGGGATATCGGGGAGAATAACGGCCGGACTGGATTCCCAGAATACCCGGCAACTGCAAAGAAAGGGTGGATTGGCGCCCCCCCTCCAACTCCTGGGTCAACACCAGGGTCCAGGGCGTCTGCCCCCAATCCAATTGCACAATGCCCATGGCCGAGGGCAGGTTTAAAAAGCCGCCCATGAAGGGCCCCACACTGCCGGACATGCCGGTCTCGGACTGGAGACCGGTGAGGATGAGATGGGCGGTTTTCCCCTCCCGGGCCAGACAGCCTGCCCGTTCCAGGGCGGAAAGTTCATCGCCATGCCCCCGGATCCAGACGGCCCGGTCCGCGCCCATGCCCAGGGCCCGGCGGAGCAGCTGTTCCCGGTCCCGGCCCAGACTCACCGCTGTGATGGTCACGGGATCTTTCAGCCAGGCCGGCGGCGCCTCCTTGAGCACCAGGGCGAACTCCAATGCCTGGGCATCCAGGGGGGCCATCTCCGTCCCAGCCCCATTGGTATTGATGCAGACCTGAATATCCATGGCCCCCACCCTATATCTTTCCTTCGGGAAAAATCAAGGCCCATGCCATGGATTCATGGCACATCATCCCATGGGCCCCGGGGCTGTTTCTCCACAAAAAAAACATTTCCTTCCATCTCCATTCTATTGTAATATTCCGCCCATTGATTTTCCAAAAGGATGTTCCTTCTCCATGAACTGGACGCTTCTATACGGTTGTTTCACCTTGTTCTCCGGCCTGGTCTGCGCAGGCGTAGCCCTCTACCTGGCCCCCCATTGGCAACAGAAAAATGCCCGCTATCTCATGCTGCTCATGGCCGCCACATCCATCTGGGTTGTGGGCTATGCCATGGAATTTTTCAGCCCCACCCTGGAACAGAAACTCTGGTGGACACGGCTGGAATACCTGGGCACCACCTGGCTGGGGATTTTTGTCCTTAAGCTCACCCTGAGCATCACCGAAAAAAACCACCGCCTCTCCCGGAGGGCCTGTTTCTTCCTCGGCCTCTTCCCCCCCACGGTCATGGCCCTGGTCCTGACCAATGATCACCACCAACTCATGTGGCAGGGGGTGGAGCTATACACCCAGGGGCCCATCCACAACTTGAACTTCCATCGGGGACCGGCCTTCTGGGGCTATGTCGTCCTGACATATATGTTCATGCTCATGGGGCTCTTGCACATCCTCCAGGAATATGGACGGTCACGGGGGGCCCGTCGCCGCCAGTTGGGCCAGATATTCCTGGCCATTTTGCTGCCATGGGGAGGGAATATTGTCTATCTATTCCATGTGAACGCCATTAAATACCTGGACATCTCCCCCTTTACCTTCATGGCCAGCGGACTGATCCTGGCCTGGGGCCTGTTTCGAAGCCGGTTCCTCAATGTGATCCCCCTGGCCCACCAGGCCCTCATGGACAGCATGGCCGATCCCGTGGTGGTCCTGGACATGGAGGACCGGATCATGGCCGTAAACCAGGCATTCCACAACCATTTCACCCAATGCGGCCCCATCCGTCCCGGCCAATGCGCCCTGGCCAAGGCCGCCCCGGAACTCCATAAACACGTCCAGGCCCTGGGGTCGAACCCACCGGCGGCCACCACCATCACAGCGGCCTCCCGCCACTGGGACATGCGGATATCCCCCCTCATCCCCCCCACCCGGCTGCCCATGGGCCGCCTCATCGCCCTGCGGGACATCACCGAGCAAAGCCAATACCGGGAATACATTGCCGGGATCATCGATTCCATGCCCTCCATCATCATGGGGGTGACCCAGGACGGCCACATCACCCATTGGAACAGCCAAGCCGAGGACGTCACCCAGCTCCCAGCACACCAGGCCCGGAATCGCCACATGGATCAGGTCATGCCCCAATTGGGCCGGGAACTCCCCACCCTTTACCAGGCCCTGGCTGCCGGGGAAAACCAGACCTGGGAAAAAATCGACCTCACCCTGGGCGCCAAAACCCGAACCACCCGGGTCACCCTCTATCCCATCCCCTTCCGGGACCGGAGCATGGGGGCGGTCATCCGCATCGACGACATCACGGAACAGGTGCGCATGGAGGAAATGATCATCCATTCGGAACGGATGATCTCCGTGGGGGGATTGGCCGCAGGCATGGCCCATGAAATCAACAACCCCCTGTCGGGCATGCTCCAGAACCTCCAGGTGCTGGAAAACCGCCTATCCAAAAACCTGAAACCCAACCGAATCGCCGCCCGGGCCCACGACCTGGACCTAACCGCCCTGGGGGCATATATGACGGACCGCGAAATTTTTAAAATCATCGACATGGCCATGGCCAGCGGAAAACGAATTTCAGACATCATCAACAACATGCTTTCCTTTACCCGGAAAAACGACGACCGCTTCCGCCCCCACGCCCTGGACCAACTCATGGAAGACACCCTGGCCCTGATCCGCAACGATTTTACCCTGGGCCGGGAAATCAACCTGGACCAACTCAAAATCAGCTGGGAAAAACCCTGGGGGAACGCCCCCGGCGTCATCTGCAATGGGAACGCCGTTCAACAGGTCTTTTTCAACATTTTGAAAAACGGCATCCAGGCCATGGCAGGCAGCCCGGCCCCCGGCTTTACCCTCACCCTTTTCCACGATGGACACCGGGCCGGTATCAAGATCCAGGACCATGGACCGGGCATCCCCGAACCGGTGCGAAAACGAATTTTCGAACCCTTTTTCACCACCAAGGAAACCGGGGTGGGAACCGGCCTGGGCCTTTCCGTCTCCTATTTCATCATCACCGAAGCCCACGGGGGCAGCCTCACGGCCACCTCCCCACCGGGGCAGGGCGCCTGCTTCACCATCACCCTGCCCATGGAACCGATTAGAGCAAAAACAGGGAAACCACAATAACCCCGACCAGCCCCGCCAGGGTGGGCACCATGTTCCGCCGGGCCACTTCCACGGGATCGGTGCCTGTGATCCCGGCCGCAGGAATCAGTGCCCAGGGCACGATGCAGCCCCCGCCCACGGCCACGCAAAAAAACTGGCCCAGGGCAGTCAGGGCCGCCAGGTTGAGCTCC
>JAKSBM010000400.1 GCA_022361135.1 Desulfobacterales bacterium
AACCCAGCGGGTGAAGACGGAATTTGATGCATTTAAAAAGGCGGGCATCCAATTCATCAATCTGCCGAAAAATGAAGCCAGCCGCCTCACCCGGACCGCCTATGAAACCCTATGGAAAACCGTCATTTCCAAGGCACCGGAAAACGGTCCCCGGTTAAAGGCCATGGTCTCCAAACAGGGGAATTGATATCCCATGAAATGGATCTCAATCCTGGGAAAATGGGGAGCCATCCTGGCCGGAGGGCTGCTCTTTTTCATCCTATTTACCATTGCCGGAACCATCCTGGCCCGCCCCCTGGGGCTGAATTCCCCGGTCTGGGTGGTCCAGTTCAATGAATATGCCCTGCTTTGGCTTACCTTTTTGGCCGCCCCCTGGGTCCTTGCCCGGAACAAGCATGTCCGGGTGGATTTGATTTCCTCCCGACTGGGGAAAAAAAACCGGAACCGGCTGGAAAAAGCCCTCTCCCCCCTGGGGATGATTATCTGTCTGATTTACGGGGGATACGGCATGGGAACGGCCCTGGAACAGATGGAACGCGGGGTGGTGGATATCCAGGCCGTTGACGTGCCCAAGCATCTGGTGCTCTGGGTGATTCCGGCGGGATTCATTCTCATGGCCCTGGTATTCGGTCGCCGGGGCTGGAGGGACCGGCGGCGGCCCCCCCGACTCCAGGAACGGAAGGAAAGAATATAACCATGGAATGGTATCTGGTCCTCACCCTGTTGCTCTCATCCCTGATCTTCCTTCTCCTGCTGGGATTCCCCATTGCCTTTTCCTTCCTGGCCGTGGACCTTCTGGGCATTCTGATTTTCATGGGCCCCGGAGGCTTCAAACAGGTCACACTTCAAATTTTTGCATCCCTGTCCACCTTTACCCTGGCCCCCATTCCCATGTTCATCCTCATGGGAGAACTCATGTTCCACTCCCGCATGGCCGACGATACCATCGGGGTCATTGACAGCTGGCTGGGCCGAATCCCCGGCCGGCTGAGCCTGGTGGCCGCAGCCGGGGGCACCCTGTTTTCCACCCTGAGCGGCTCCAGCCTGGCCAACACCGCCATGCTGGGAACCACCCTGCTGCCGGAGATGAAAAAAAGGGGATACCATACGGCCATGGCCGTGGGCCCCATCATCGGGGTGGGGGGACTGGCAATGCTCATCCCCCCCTCGTCCCTGGTGGTGGTCCTGGCGGGCATTGCCCACATCTCCGTGGGCAAACTGCTCCTGGCCGGGGCCATTCCCGGCCTGCTCATGGGCAGCCTCTATGCCGCCTATATCCTCATCCGCTGCCACCTGAACCCGTCACTGGCACCGTCCTATCCCGTCCAGGACACCGGCCTTGGCCAGCGGCTGAAGGGATTGATACAATCGGCATTGCCCCTGCTCTTCATCATTTTCATGGTCCTGGGCCTCATGCTCCTGGGCATTGCCACCCCCACGGAGGCCGCCGCATCCGGTGCCCTGGCCACCCTGGCCGTCACCGGGCTCTACGGCCGCCTTTCCCCCACCATGCTCAAGGCCGCCGTCACCGGAACCCTGGAAATCACGGTCATGGTTTTCATGATCATTGCCGCATCCAAAACCTTTTCATCCATCCTGGCCTTCACCGGCGCCACCCGGGGACTTTTGGCCCTGATCCAGGGATTGGATGTCCATCCCATGCTCATCCTTTTGGGCATGCAGGCCACGGTCTTTATCCTGGGCATGTTCCTGGAAACCATTTCCATCATGATGATCAGCCTGCCCATCTTCATGCCCATCGTCCATATGCTGGGCTTTGATCCGGTCTGGTTCGGCATCATCATGCTCATCAACTTTGAAATGGGAATGACCACGCCCCCCTTTGGCATGATGCTCTTTGTCATGAAGGGGGTGGCCCAAGATCTCTCCATCAAGGAAATCAGCTATGCCGCCCTCCCCTTCATCGGCTGCGATTTCGCGGCCATGGCCCTGATCATCACCTGGCCCCAGCTGGCCCTGTGGCTGCCCGGACTGGTATAGTCCCAAAGGGCCGGCCTTCAAAGGGAAGCTCTAAACCGATAATTTGTCGGACCGCAATGCCCAGGCCACGGCCATGCCCACCACAAAGCCCACGGCCAGGTTGGCCGCCAGTGTAATCCCCAGGATCAGGCTGGCCACAAAGAATTCCTTGCGGGTCTGGAGATCCATGAGGGTGAGGCAGAGCTGGATCCCGGCGAAGACCAGAAGAATTCCCAGGATGGCCATGGGCAGAAGATTTAAAAAGGAAAGGATATTGGGCCCCAGGACCAGGGCCAGGCAGAGGAAGACCCCGCCGATCATAAGGTTGGACCCGGCGGTGCGGGCACCGAAACGATAATGGGCGGCCAGCCCCCCGGCGCCGTGGCACAGGGGCATGCCCCCCAGGCAAAAGGCCAGGATATTGGCCAGGCCCATGGAGATGCAGGCGCTGCGATTGGTCACCCGGACGGATTCATCCTTGAAATAATCCCGGGAAAGATCGGTGTAGGCCAGAACGGCATTTCCCAGGGTCATGGGCAATTGGGGCAGGACCAGGGCAAATAGGGCAAAGGTGAAATCCACCTTGCCCGGGAATGGGAAGGGAAAGATTTCCGGCAGATAAAAGCCCGGGCTCCAGGCCGATTCTCCGGGACGCCCCAGAACCAATCCCAAACCCAGCCCCCCCAGGACCACCACCAGGCCGGCGGGATATTTTTTATGGTCCAGGAGCAGGAGGGTGATGATGCCCCCGATGCCCCCGATGATCCAACCCAGGGGGATGGGCCCCAGGGCCTGGAGGCTGAGGTGGGGCTCGGCAGCCGATTGCAAGATCTGGAAACCCGAGGTTCCCAAAATGAACCCCATGCCCCCGGAGACCAAAAGGGCACCCGTGGACAATTGAACACCCCGGATCACGGCCTTGGGGGTATATTTGCGCACCAGGTCAATGGCCCCGGTGCCTCCTATGATGATGAGAAAAACGCCCATGAGCAGGCAGGAGGCCAAAATCTGACCCGGGGGCATGGCCGTGGCCACGGCATAGGCGCCGATGACCTTCATGGGCTGGACCGGCACGGTCAATCCGTAATAGAAGCCGGAAAAGATAAAAAAGAGCCCAATGCTCACAAAAATCCCCAGGGGATTCATCCCATTGACCAGCACCATGGCCACGGCTATGGGCAGCAGGGTTCCCAGATCCCCGAGGGAGCCGGCCATTTCCATGCGATTAAAACGATATTTGACTGCCATGAATCCCACTCCTCCTGTGCAATGTCGCCCGGCCCATCCATTCAGGTCACTTCCAATAATTGTCCTTTGACATGGTTTCGGCGTTGCAGAAAAATTTTAATCCTCGAAATACCCTATGTATTCCTCCGGTTAAAATTTTTCTGTGCCTTGACCCCAGACCAAAATCATAAATTATTAGAAGACCCCTTTAAATTTGAAAGGGTCGGACCAAGTTTACCAATTCGTAATTTGAACTTTCCCCTGGACTTGATTTATATCAATGCGTGGGAATTGAAAACCCGATATCCTCATGCCCTAACAAAAAATTAAGGATCGCAGCCGAAACCAAATGGAAACCCTGCCATCCGAAACCCTGGAAATCCCCATGAAGAAGCACCCCCGTAACAACGAAACGCCGACCCTGTGGCGACGGTCATATGTCCAGGCTGGATTTTTCATCCTCTGCCTGGCCATGGGACTGATATTTTATTCCTTTGTCAACGCCCTCGGCCAGGGTATGGATCCCGGTTGGAGCAGGCCGGCCGGGGTGGAAGCCTTTTTGCCCATCTCCGCCCTGCTCAGCTTTCGCTATTGGCTGGAAACCGGCATCTTTTCCAATGTCCACCCGGCCGGTCTCAGCCTATTTCTCATCATCTGCGCCACGGCATTGCTTTTTAAAAAAGGATTCTGTGCCTGGGTCTGTCCGGTGGGATTTCTCTCGGATCTGTTGGCCCGGCTCCACACCCGCCTCTTCCGGCGGCGACTCGCCCTGCCCAGCTGGCCCGACCGCATCCTGGGCCTTGTGAAATACGGACTTCTGGGATTTTTCGTCTACACCATTTTCTTTACCATGCCCATCCCGGCCCTGGCCCAGTTCATCGACAGCCCCTACAATCGGTTTGCCGACATTAAAATGCTGGAATTCTTCACCCAAATGTCCCCCCGGGCCGCCCTGATCCTCACCGCATTGGGCGTACTTTCCCTGATCCTTCCCCATTTCTGGTGCCGGTACCTCTGCCCCTATGGTGGCCTGCTGGGACTCCTTTCTTTTCTGAGCCTGGGACGGATCAAACGAAATACCAGCCATTGCATCCGGTGCGGCCAATGCCAAGCGCACTGCCCCGGCCAGATCAAAATCCTGGAAAAATCAAATATCAATTCCCCGGACTGCTCGGCCTGCCTCACCTGTGTCTCCGTCTGCCCCCAGCCCAAGGCCATCGGCTTCCACCTGGCCCGGTCAAAAAAAACGGTCTCCATGAAGACCATGGCCATCTCCATGGTCCTGATCTTTGCCCTGGGCATTGGTGCGGCCAAGCTCACCCGCCACTGGGAAACCGCCATCCCTTTGGCTGCCTATAAAGCCCACCTTGCCCCCCAGCCCAGGATGCCCTTTTCCATGGGCCGCATGCCCAAAAATGCCATGCCCCGGGATCCTGAGAAATTAAAACGGATGATGGAAAAAATCCGGCAAATGAAGGAGAAAAAGGCCAGGGCGGAAGCCGCCCAGGCCCAAACCGAAGCCGCTGCAACGGCCCCCTGATCCCCCCCGATCCTCCATCCCCCGGATATGCCATGGAAATTTAACACGGCATAATTCCATTCCACGGCATATCCGGGACCCAGGGCCAGCCCCCTTTCCACCGCCCCGCCCAAAGGCAGCCGAGCCCACCCGCCCCTTTACAAAGCCCGGTCCCCGACCTATATTATCCCCAATTTAACCCAATTCATGAAATCTGCCCCATGCAGGGATTTCCATGCAATTTCCGGGATGACATCAAAGGTTTAAGGAGACGGATTGTGAAACAGATACTGGTACTGGCCACCACCAACAAGGGAAAACTCAAGGAAATGCGGGAACTGCTCAAGGATTTTCCCGTGGATATCAAAGGGCTGGACGATTTCGGCCCCATCCCCGAGGTCATTGAAGACGGGGAAACCTTTGACGAAAATGCCTACAAAAAAGCCTCCTTCACCGCACGGGTCCTGGGATACCCGGCCCTGGCCGATGACTCCGGCCTCTGCGTGGATGCCCTGGACGGCGCCCCCGGTGTGTACTCGGCCCGGTATGCCGGCGAAGATGCCACCGACGAAAAAAATGTGGAAAAATTGCTCCAGGCCATGGAGAATGAAGAAAATCGTAAGGCCGCCTTTCAATGCGTCATCTCCATTGCCATCCCCACGGGACCGGCCCTGACCTACGAAGGCCGGTGCGAAGGTGTCCTCACCCGGGAACCCCAGGGCGACAACGGATTCGGCTATGATCCCCTCTTCTATTTTCCCGAATTCGACAAAACCTTTGCCCAGCTTTCCATGGACGAAAAGGCCCGGGTCAGCCACCGGGGGAAGGCCCTGGCCGAAGTCATCTCTGAAATGGATAAAATCATTGACTGGCTGGACATCAACATGCCCAAACTCGAACAGGTACAATGCCACAAGGGAGATTAACCATGGAAAATTTCAAGGAACTGGTCCAGAACAACCGGTCATGCCGCCGGTTTGACAACGACCACAAGGTATCGGCCAAAACCCTGGAAGAGCTGGCCGGCCTGACCCGCTATTGCGCCTCGGCCGCCAACAAGCAGCCGTTGAAGTACATTGTCTCCGCCACCGAGGCCGCCAACGAAATCGTCTTTGACAGCCTGGGATGGGCCGCCTACCTCAAAGATTGGCCCGGCCCCGTGGCCCAGGAGCGCCCCACCGGCTACATCATCATCCTGGGGGACCACAACATTGCCGACAAATTCTGGTGCGACCACGGCATCGCCGCCCAGACCATTCTCCTGGGAGCCCGTGCACAGGGACTTGCCGGCTGCATCTTCGGCGCCATCAATATTAAAAAGCTGAACCAGGCCTTTGATATTCCCGAACATCTGGAAATCAAATTGGTGGTGGCCATTGGCAAACCCGTGGAAACCGTGCAGGTGGAAATGATGGCCCAGGACGGGGATTACAAATACTACCGGGATGAGCACCAGATCCACCATGTGCCCAAACGGTCCAAATCCGAACTGCTTATTAAAACCGTCTGATCCATGAAAATCCTCTTTGTCAATCCAGCCTGCCCCGATCCCCGGGTCACCGACGGGGACGCCCTGGTGGTCCCCCTGGGGCTCTACTACCTCTGCGCCCAGATGATGGAACATGGGGTGGAAACCCGGTTGCTCAACCTGGCCCCCCATGGCCAACAGGCCGAAGCGGTCTTTGCCCAGGCCATTGCCCAGGAGAAACCCGACATCATCGGTTTTTCCGTGACCAACCCGGGACGGATGAATGCCCAGGCCTGTGCCGGCATTGCCAAAAAACAGCTGCCCCAGGCCCTGATTCTATTTGGAGGCCCCGCCCCCACCTTCCTTGGAGACCACCTTTTCCAGGCCTGTCCGGAATTGGATGTGATCATAAAAGGTGAAGGGGAGGCTGGCTGCCTATCCCTGGTCCGGGCCATGGAAAGGGCAAAGGCCAATGGAAGCCGGCCCCAATTGGGATCCATCCCGGGCCTGGAATATCGCAGGCAAGTGGAAGATCCCCGGGCCCGGGCTGAAGAACGGGTGGATACCGGGCCGGCCCCGGTTCTGGAAGAATTGGACGATCTGCCCCACCCGGCCCGCCACTTTGCCTACCAGCATTTGGCCATGTCCCGGGGCTGCCCGGGAAAATGCACCTTTTGCGGCTCCCCCAAATTCTGGAGTCAATCCGGGGTGCGCTTCCATTCCGTGGACTGGTTTTTCCAGGAAATCCAACTCCTGGTCCAGCGGGGGGTGACCCATTTTTTCATCTCCGACGATACCTTTACCATGGACCGGGACCGGGTCATCCAATTGTGCCAACGCATCATCGAGGCCCCCTTTTCCATCACCTGGAATGCCATTTCCAGGGTGGACCAGGTGGACGGGGAACTCTTTTACTGGATGCGCCGGGCCGGCTGCATCCAGATCAGCTTTGGGGTGGAATCGGGATCGGACAAAATCAAAAAAATCCTGGGCAAACCCGTGGCCAATGAAAAGGCCGTCCGGGCCTTCCAGCTGGCCCGGAAATACGGAATCATGCCCCGGGCCTATTTCATCTATGGTTCCCCGGGGGAGACCGAAGAAACCATCCGGGAAAGCCTGGATTTGATGATGGCCCTCAAGCCCCTGTCGGCGGTGTTTTACCTGCTGGTGATTTTCCCCGGCACCCACCTCTACAGCCGGGCCGTGGCCAAGGGACTCACCCATGACGATATCTGGCACCAGCCCATGGAGGACCTGCCCTGGTTTGAATTGGACCCGGAACTGGACTTCCCCGCGGTCAAAGGATTTGGGGACCAATTGCGACGGGGATTCTACGAGGCCCTGCCCCAATTCGTCCAGGACATTGAACTGGATCCGGCCCCGGAACTGGCCCCCTGCCACGGGGATTTCCTCTCCCGGTTGGCCATGACATTTTCCCATGGAGAATATGCCCAAAAAGTCCCCCGGGCCGATGAACTGGCCCAAAAACTATTTCTCAAGGCCCTGGACCATGCCCCGGATGCCCGGGCCTTTCTGGGCCTGTCCATGCTCCACGGCAAACAGCGCAACACCCAAGGGGCCATGGAATTTGTGGACCGGGGATTGGACCACCATCCCGGCCACAGGGACCTTTCCATCTGCAGGGGGGTGACCCTCATGAACCAGGGACGATTTGAACCGGCCCTGGAGCAATTTAAAACCATTTCCGACGGACCCGATGTCCGCCGGTACATCGAGATATGCAACACCAAAGTTAAGGGATAATAGACCATGACCACAGACCACCAACTTGCCAATCTCCGGCAACGGGAACTTAAACTCAGTCAGACCCGGCGGGATATCCTGGCCCAGGATTCGGAAACCGCCCTGGACATGATCCTGGAGGCCCCCAGCCCGGCCACCCTGATCCAGTCCTTTCCCGATGAGGATCTCTATTATCTCATGAACCACATCGGCGGGGCCGACTTCCTGCCCGTGCTGGCCCTGGCCACCTCCTCCCAATGGGAATATATTCTGGACATGGAAGTCTGGGACGACGACCGCCTGGACACCCAGGTCATGACCCAGGCCCTGGAGCTGCTCTTCAAAGCCGATGCCCAGCGCCTCCTGCGCTGGATCATCAAGGAAAAGCCCGGCTATTTTGAATTCTTTCTCTACCAGAACATGGAAATCGTCATCCGTGAGCACGATGAGCTCCCCCCGGAAGATCACCAGGATTACGTCACCATTGACGATAAATTCTACTTCCGCTTCCCCCATGTGAAGGCGGAAGCGGCCGGAGAGGATGAAGAGGGCGACGAAGTCCTGACGGATGAAGGGGATGACGACGCCCAGGATCGGGCCGAAGACAGTGCAGAACTCATCGAAAAAATGGTAAAAAAACTGGCTGAAATGGATCTTTCCGTCTACCACGGTCTCCTCCAGGAAACCCAGGCCATCCTGCCCTCGGAAGTGGAAGAAGAAGAGTTCAGGCTGAAAAATGTCCGCCTGGCGGAAAAGGGCTTTCTGCCCCCCCATGAAGCCGTAGGGATCTACCAGCCCACCTCCCTGGACAACCTGCGGCAGCGGCCTGAAATCCCCGGTGCCACACCGGAAAACTTTGATCCGGACCAGCCCCTGCCCCCCCAATGTTTTTCCCAGCTTCTCAAGGGGGAAAACCGCTTCATCAAAACCCTGGCCCTGGTGGCACCGGAACGAAAGCTGGACATGGAATCGGAGCTGGCGGCCCTGGTGAACAAGGTCATCTCCGCCGACCGCATCAAAATCCGGGAACGGGAAACCCTGGAAATGGTCCTGGGCCAGACCACGGCCTTCCTCAGCCTGGGCCTGGAAACCCTGGCCCACCATGGGGCCCCCGATACGGATCCCGACGAATTATCCCTGGAGGAAAGCCGGCAAATCCTGGACCAATACTTCCTGGAAGACCTGTTCAGGACCGGTTCCCGGGCCGGTATTCAACTCAAACAACGGGCCGTGGCCTGGTACGGCCAAAGCTACCTGTCCAAACAGAATCTCCCCTTGAGCTTCCTGGGGGAAAGCTACTTGGGAGTACTGGGCGGACTCTTTCTGGATCGCCCCCGGTTCTTTGACAATTACCAGACCAGCAAGGAAATCTATGCCCATTTTTCCACCCTGAACCAGGTGGAAACCACCCGCAACCAATTGGAAGAAATCATGGCCGTGGACAAACTCTTGGGCAGTCTGGATGCGGACATCTCCGGGTTCAGCCAGGGGGTGCTCACATACAAAAGCATGCTCCTTTCCCTCTGGTCCCGGGAACGCATGGGCCTGGAACCGACCCTGGCCCCCATTCCCATGGAAAACTTCACGCCCTTCTTCAAAGCGCTATTTGCCGAGGGTGCCACCATTGGAGAATTCCAGCACCGTGACATCATGGACTGGGCCCTGGAGGCCTGGAACCGGGATGCGGAAACACCTGCAGATGAACTGCCCCGCCCCCTGCCCCACCTTTTGAAGGCCCTCCTGGCCGAGTTGGGGGATGAATACGGAGCCATTTCCACCCCCGATCCCCGGTATATTCCCCACTTTCTCCTGGCCCATTAACGGCAAAAGGATTGGAATAAGATATCATCCCGGATTCCCATGGCGGTTCTCAAGAATATGTTCCGAAACCATGGGCTATCTTCACGATGGTTTAAACTCTTTCCAACATGATTGACTGTCGAATTTGCCAATCACGCCCGGTGGATTAGGTGATGGCGGGGGGAGGGAGATGGAGCGAGCGTTAAGGACTCTGGCAGCTTCAGGAAGAATGGGACAGAGTCCTTCGCAGGCGTTGCGGTCAGGACGACCGCAACGCTGGCAGTGGAATCTTCCTCCCCCCGTCATCGCCGGG
>JAKSBM010000541.1 GCA_022361135.1 Desulfobacterales bacterium
GCTCCATGAGGGTATCTGCGCTCTCTTCTTCGGCGGCCTTGGCCTTGGCAATTTCATGGTCGATGTCGCAGATGTCCGAGGAGGTGCCGATGCTGGCGTTTACCTTGGTGCGCAGGCCGGTGCCGATGCCGGTGACCTTCTGGTGCTTACGATTGGGATTACAGGGGATGACGATTTCCCCCTTGGCCACGTGGTCCATGATAAAGGTTTCGGAGAGTCCTTCACTGGCGGCCACGGTTTTCATTTCTTCGGTGACAATGCCCTGGCGGGCAGCTTCGAGCTGGGTGGTCATAGTATCCTCGCTATGATATGTCCCCTGCAGAAACAACAAAAGGGTTCTGCAAGAGTAATTCTTGCAAAACCCTTTACCATCGGATTTCACCGGTTCAATACCTGGCACGTCTTCTGACTCAGGGCCTTAAACCGTTTCTGCTGCCTTCCCGTTTTCACAGTGGCCTGTGCAGGAACGATATTTCCCCTTACAGCGGCGGGACCGTCATGGAATTTCACCATATTCCGTTTGCCAGGTACCACGCGTTGGCTTTCTATTACATGATCCCCACCGGCGTCGTCAATATTTTCTTTACAAACCCGGCTCCTTAATATTAGAGAAGATCCATGTATGATCCGCCCCGAATAAAAAGCCGGTTCCATTATTTCCACCTGGCCAATGCCATCCTCATGGGCAACCTCATTGCCGGTCTGGCCGGTGACCACATGGGGACCACATTTTTCGAACACCGCTACCTTGTGAACGAACCCGGTGTTCCCATGTTGAAATATGTTTATAATTATATCACTTACGTGGCCGTCATATTCAGCATTGCATTCATCCGATGGTATGAGCAGCCCATTCGCAAATGCCTCTGGGGATATTACCGGAACACGCCCCCCTCCCCGGCCCTCCTGGCCCGGGCCCGGAAGCGGGTGCTCAACGAGCCCTATGTCATCACCTTCATGGAGGCATTGCTCTGGATGGGAGCCACCCTCCTCCTCTGGTTCATGGGGGCCCAATCCGGTCTGGGCATCGGCATTGCCTGCGGCCTCATCACCGTGGTCCTGGCCTTTTTCTGGATGGAGTACATCAACCAGAACCACCTCATTCCCCTCTTTTTCCCGGACAATAAGC
>JAKSBM010000355.1 GCA_022361135.1 Desulfobacterales bacterium
GTGATCCGGGTGTATTCTTTGCTGCCAGGGTTCATGGAAGTGAAAGGTTTAGAAGCGATGCGGCGAAGATACCGCGGGGGTTGGAGAATCAAACTCCGTATCCGAACAATCCGACATCAAGGGGTGACGGCAATGCAGTACCGTTACCGGAGAAGACCGCCCATGGCAGGCCAGGTGCTTCGAAAATGCCTGCCGACGAAATCAAGTTTCGATACTGCTCTTCCAAAATGCTGAAATCCTATCGCTTGCGGGCGATAAAATTCAGGAATTATCTTGAATATAAGAGTATTGAAACCCTTGATCCAGGAGATGTTAAACAATTTCTAACCCATCTTGCCGTGGGAGGATGTAACTCTTTCTGTGTAATTGCCATTATGGGGGGGGCTGAAATGAATGGCGTGTAATCACCATTCCATAAAAACATCAATGGGCTTTGGGGAATGTAAGGCGGACCCGGGTCCAGCCGTCGCAGGGATCCCCGGGGGAGAGGGCCGGGGATGGGATATCCCGGCAACCTTCAATGGTTCCCGGGCAGATGTCCGCATCCCGGGGGAGGCGGGAGCAGCGACGGGAATCCATTTCGATTTTAAAGTGGTGGCGTTCGGAGAAGATTTTCATGCGGAGGAGGTCGGCCCCCTTACCCCCGGCATTGAAATCAAAGGGCTGGCCCGAGGAATAGTCCAGGGTTTCCCTGGGATTGTAAAAACCCTGGAAGATCCGTTCCCTGACCCGGGGGGAGATGCCGGTGCCGTGGTCCAGGATATCCAATTGGATCCCCTGGCCGTTTTCCCGGAGTTGGACCTGGATGCGCCCCTGGTCCGGGGTGTTTTCCACGGCGTTGCGCAAAAGGCCCACCAGGGTTTTTTCCAGGGGGAGTTGGGGGATGGTGATGTCAGAAACCTGGGGCAGGTCCGCTTCCAATTTGATTCGGCGGCGTTTGAATTCCGGGGAAAGGGTCTGGAGGACCTCCTGGGTGAATGTGTCCAATTGGATGGGAAGGGCTTGGGCTTCGGTGGCATTGAATGATTGGTCAATGCGTTCCCGGATTCGCTTCACCAGGTCCGTATCCCCGGTTTCCTCGGCAATGAGGCTTTGGATCACATCCTGGCATTGGTCAAAGATCAGGGAAAAGACCGGGGTGTGGAGGAATTCCTTCTTTTCCACAATATCGTAGACCTCGTCCTCGATGCCCACGATGCGGTTCAGGTTCCTGCGAATGCGGTCCAGGGTGGGCTCCCAGGTTTCCGAGGGCAGGGGAGCCAGTTTCCTGGAAAGGATTTTCACGGCAGACAGCAGAATGGCCGTGGGAGTTTTAAGTTCGTGGGAGAGATGGGAGATCATCTTGTCCTTGGCCGTGTTCAAGTCCTGGAGCTCCAGGTTGGCCCGTGCCAGGTCCTCGGAAATCCGGGCATTTTCAATGGAAAGGGCCACGGTGGCCGCCAGGGTGTTGAGGAACTCCAGGTCCCCCTGGTCAAATTCCCCTTCCTTTTTATTATCCGCCGTGATCACCCCGATGATGCGTTCCTTGGTTTTCAGGGGAACCACCATGAGGTTTTTGACGATGTAGCCGATTTTCTCGTTGCGATTTCGATGGAGTTCCTGGTCCTGGGGTAGGGAACTCATGATGACGGGTTCCCCGGTTTTCACCACCTGTCCGGCCACCAATTCCCCAACGGGGAAGCGGCTCTTTTGGATCCGTTCCCGGGTCCCTGGATCGTCATGGGCCGCGGATAGGAAATAAAATTCATCCCCGGATTCGTTGAGCAGGATGATGTTTGCCCCTTCCACATCCAGCATTTCTTTGATTTCATTGCCCACATACCGGGACAAGCGTTTGAGTTGGGGATAGTGGGGCAGGGCCTTGGAGATCCGGTTCATGGTGGCCTTGGTTTTCTGGTTCCGCAATTCCATGGTCACATCCCGGTAAACCAGGATCATTCCCGTTGGCCGGTGGGATTCATCCTTGTCCACCCCCACCCGTATGACCACGTCCCGGAGCTTGCCGGATTTGGTCAACCGGCGGGTGGTCAGCTTGATGATGGTTTTTTCCGGGGTGAGGGCCCGGACCAGGGCGGGAAGCTCGTCCTTGAGGCGGTGTGGCACATGGTCGTCCCCCACCTTGCCCCGGACTTCGGCCAGGGTCCAGCCAAAGGCGTGGGTGAAGGCCGGGTTCACATAGGTGATGCAATGGTTCCCGTCCCGGATGAGGACGGGATAGGGGAGGAAGCGAAGGAAGCGTTTGTGATTTTTCCGGGCCCGTTGCCCGCTTTCCAATTCATGGTCCCGCCGGGACAGCTCGGCTTCCAGGGCCTTGATGCGGCGGGTGAGTTCAGCATGGGTGGAATCGGGCAAAGGGGGCCTCCAGGGGGATCAGGTAAATAAGACCAGGCTGGCCGCCATGACGGCCATGCCGGCCACCAAGCCATACATGGCAATGTGATGTTCTCCGTATTTTTCAGCCGTGGGTAATAATTCGTCCAGGGATATGAATACCATGATGCCGGCCACCCCGGCAAAGAGGAGGCCGAACACCGTATCGGTGAAATATTGGAAAATCAGGAAATAGCCCACCAGGGCACCCACGGGTTCGGAGAGCCCGGATAGGAAGGAAAGGCCAAAGGCCTTTTTCCGGCTGCCCGTGGCATAGAAAAGGGGAACGGATACGGCGATGCCTTCGGGGATGTTGTGGATGGCGATGGCCACGGCAATGCTGATCCCCATGGCCGGGTCCTGGAGGCCGCCCACAAAGGTGGCCAATCCCTCGGGAAAATTATGGATGGCAATGGCCAGGGCGGAGAAGAGTCCCATGCGTTTGAGTTTGATGCGCCGGGCTTCTTCTTCATCTTCCAGATCCTCCACTCCCTTTATTTCATGGGGGTT
This sequence comes from Desulfobacterales bacterium, assembly GCA_022361135.1. The sequence goes on from JAKSBM010000355.1 coordinate 2,881, forward strand.
CTCATAGGAGGGGACCATTTTATCGATGATGCCGATGAGGGCGATGCCGGCGAAAAAGGCCAGGGTGGTGTAGAGATACCCCAGAACCGGTCCCTGGGTCGCCTCCAGTGCGTCCCGGGCTTTGACAAAAATTTCCACCATGGAGACATAGATCATGACTCCGGCGGAAAAGCCCAGGGAGGCGGTGAGGAAAAGGGTATTTGTTTTTTTTGCGAAAAATGCCAGGGCAGAGCCAATGCCCGTGGACAAGCCGGCAAAAAGGGTCAGGGAAAAGGCAAATAAAACTGCGGACGTATCATATGCCATTCAATGATTCTCCTGTAACGGATGGGTGTTGTTTTGAATGCATGTTCGGAATTCCGTTCCCGCTGACGGGTAGGGATTTCGGAATCCCATGAAGACACCTTAATTATTAAGGTGTACTGTTTTTATTTCAAACTTGTCAACACGGAATACAGGGGAAGACCGGCGCTCTGGTGCGGCTTTATCCGGGGCAATCCTTCAGGATGGAATGGGAAGCAGGGGCATGGGGTTTAAATATCCGGCTGCTGGGTTTACCTTTTTCATCCCCCTCAGGAGGCGGGGGGAGGGGATGGGTTTTTCCGTGCACGTTGGCAACAGGCCTTGCTGCATCCGGGCATGAGGTGTCTTTTCTCCAATTCCTGGCGGCCGGCAAAACTGTCCAGAACCGAGGCGGCATTCCCGGTTACAAAGGAAAGGAGCTTGATTCCCTTTTCTGTGATCAGTCCGGCGGGTGTGTTGGATATGGCGCCGCAGATCATGACTGAAATACCCATGTCTTTGAGGGTTTCAATGAGATCCTGGGGGCTGTCCGGACTAAAGCCGATATAGGTTTTATTGGTGATCTGCTTGTTTTGAATTTCCGCGACCAATAGGGTCCGGGCTGCATCAAACACTGGAGATATGCGGTTGCCCCAGACGGTGAGGGCGATTTTCATTCTGGCCTCCATGCTTCTTTCGATGGGATGATCCCACCGATCCTGTTGATTGTTGTTACACCCATGAATGATGCAAAGGCTGTGCCGCCGGCACGAGGGAAGCGAAAGTCTGGAAAACCCGCCCGGTTAGACAAATACGGTTTCTTTTTTCGTAAAAAGGGGTCGCACAACTACGACCTGTGGCCGGAATGGGGTTGCACTTTTTAGCCCTGACATTTCATGGACAATTGCTCGGAAGGTTTGCAAACCTCGGTGCCGGAGTCTTATTCTTTCATTTACCACGAAACCAAGGTGGCAAATTGTCCTTCTTTGCTTTCCTATCCGGGGGCAATTTGCCTGGATTGACGTCAGCTTACAGTCCATTCAGAGCTTGATGCCCAGCTTTTTAATCCGTCTGAACAAGGTGCTTTTGTGGATACCCAGATCCCGTGCTGCGGCATTGCGATTGTAATTGTTCCGGGCCAGGGCATCGGTGATCAATTTGATCTGGGCCGACTTCACCGGGTCGTCGGCATTTTCCTGGAGGGCAATGGATTGCTGGGAAATGAATCCGGGCAGATGCTGGCATTTGATATAGCCTTCGGTGCAGAGAACAAAGGCATGCTCAATGATGTTTTCCAGTTCCCGGATGTTGCCGGGGAAATCATGGGACATGAAGGCGGCCAAAACTTTCTGGTCAATGCCCTGGATGAATTTTCCCTGGCGCAGGTTCATCTTGGCAATGAAGTGATCCACCAGCAAGGGAATGTCTTCCATTCGCTGCCTCAGGGAGGGCAGGGATAGGCAGATGACGTTGATGCGGTAGAAAAGATCCTGCCTGAATTCGTTTTTTTCGACCATTTCCGCCAGGTTTTTATTGGTGGCGGCAATGATGCGAATATCGGTTTTTTCCTTTCCAAGGCCGCCCAGGGGGGTGTATTCGTGCTCCTGGAGGACCCGGAGGAGGCTGACTTGGAAGGCCGGGCTGGTGTCACCGATTTCGTCCAGGAAGATGGTGCCCCCGTCGGCCAGGGCAAATTGTCCGGGTTTGTCCTTGGCCGCATTGGTAAAGGCCCCTTTTTTATAGCCAAA
>JAKSBM010000306.1 GCA_022361135.1 Desulfobacterales bacterium
AGTATTTAAGATCGTTACTTTCATACAACGGCGTATGGAAAATGCAAAGATGCTTATTTAGGAGAGGAAGGGTTTCTCTCTTGAGTAAGCTTTTTTTTTGTCCAAATTTTTAGGGTGATTGAGCGTGTTAGAAGAGACCAAACAGCGGATGATTCAGGAATATGTGCCCGGGAAACAATTGACCCTGGCCCACCTGATTGCAAGCCCCCAGAAGAGCATTTATCGAAACCTGGGCCTGGATGACGAGGGAAAGGATGCCATCGGCATTCTCACCATCACTCCGGGCGAAGCCGTCATCATTGCCGCGGACGTGGCCACCAAGGCCGCAGATGTGGAAATCGGGTTTCTGGATCGGTTTGGCGGATCCCTGGTGATCACCGGTGACATTGCCAGTGTGGAATCCTCCGTACGCAATGTGATTGACGTCTGCCAGAACGTGCTCAACTTTGCCACCGTGGATATCACCCGGACTTAGGGGGAAGACCGGCATGAAGAAAATGATGCTGGTGGGAAAGACCGGTTCCGGTAAAACCACCCTGATCCAGGCCATGCAGGGGACAGACCTTTCGTATAAGAAGACCCAGGCCGTGGATTATTGCGGGGTTTTTGTGGATACGCCCGGTGAATATATTGAAAATAGAAGGTTCTACACAGCCTTGATGGCAACCTCATCGAAATGTGATATTGTAGGGCTTGTGCAGGACGCCACCGCAGTAAGCAGTATTTTTCCCCCCCAGTGTGCCACCATGTTCAATATCAGGGTCGTGGGCATCATTACCAAGATAGACCATGAAGATGCCGACATCGACCGCGCGGAAAAGTTCCTCAGGTGGGCAGGCGCAACCGAAATTATTAAGTCGAGTTCAACGGAGAACATAGGTATGGAGACCATTGGGTCCTGCCTGACTTAGGAGGTCGTGATGTCATATAGGATTATCGTCGCCGATGACGAACCTATTTCCAGAATGGATATAACAGAAATTTTAGAGGATGCAGGCTACCAGGTCCTGGGTGAAGCCTCGGATGGCTTCGATGCCGTGGAAATGTGCCGCAAACACAACCCGGACCTCATCCTCATGGATATTAAGATGCCGCTGCTGGACGGGCTCAAGGCCGCCCGCATGATCCGGCAGGAAAAACTGGCCAAGGCCGTGCTGCTGCTCACCGCGTACAGCGGCAAGCAGTTTGTGGACCAGGCCAAGGAAATCGGTGTGGCCGGATATCTGGTCAAGCCGGTGAGCGAGGCATCCCTTTTGCCCATGATTGAAATTGCCGTTTCCCAGGCCGGAGAGATCACCCGCATGGAGGGGGATATCGCCCGGGCCCAGGAACAGCTTGAATCCCGGAAACTCATTGAAAAAGCCAAGGGCATCCTCATGAAGCAGGACGGCATCAGTGAGAACGAGGCCTTTAAACGGATTCGAAAACTGAGCATGGACAAGCAATGCCCCATGAAGGACATTGCCAAGATTATCATCCTCAATAATTAGGATAGGACCGTGATTTACGAGCTTTGCAGGCAACATACGGATCTGGAATCCGCAGACATCAAGAAGCTGGAGGACCTGGCAATGGGGCTGGGTGTGATCGCTGACTTGAACGGGGCAGACATTTTCATTGACTGCTGCACCCGGGATGCGGACGTGGCCGTTGTGGTCGCCCAGGCCCAGCCCACCAATGTGCCCTCCCTCTATAAGGGATCGGTGGTGGGGCAGTTTGCCTATCGAAGCAAGGAACCGGCCGTGCTCAGGACCATGGAACTGGGCTTGCCCACCACCGACCTGCGGGCGGTGACCCAGGAGAATAAGAACGTCCGCCAGGATGTCTCTCCCATTAAAAATAAAGAGGGCAGGGTGATCGGCACCCTCATTGCCGAAAAGGACGTCACCGCCAGCCTTAAGGCGGAAAAGGATCTTTCCGTCCTGGCACGGACCACGGAAAACCTCATGGACGCCCTCATGTCCCCCCAACGTTCGGCGTCCTGCATTCCCCAGCACGTCACCGACGGCATTGTCATGTTCGACGCCCAGGGTGCCTGCACCTATGCCAACCCCGTGGCCGAAGCCCTGTACAGAAAATTGGGCTACATGGGCAATTTGGTGGGGATTCGTTTTTCCAGCATGACCCTGGACGGCATCCGCCTGGCGGATGTCATGGAAAAACAGCAGCTTTCCCCCCATGAAGTGAAGGTGGGTGAATTTGTCCTCCATCTGAAGTATGCCGTTCTTAAAAATAAGGATCTGGAATTGATGGGCATTGTCATGCTCATCTCCGATGTCACCGATGTGCGGAAAAAAGAAGAGGAGTTGATCCTTAAATCCGTGGCCATCAGTGAAATTCACCACCGGGTGAAAAACAATCTCCAGACCATCGCCAGCCTGCTCAGACTCCAGTCCCGCCGCATTGAAGATGATTCCGCCCGCACCGCATTCAGCAAAAGCATTACCCGGGTGCTGAGCATTGCTGCCACCCATGAGATTCTGGCATTGGAAGGGGTGGATGACGTGGATATTAAGACCATGCTCAAACGGATCCATGAATCCATTACCACTTCCGGGCTGATTTCCAACAGGGGGGTGCGGATTTCCATTGAAGGGGATAGCTTCATGATCGGATCCGAGGCAGCCACATCCATTGCCCTAGTGGTGAACGAGGTGGTTCAGAATTCCCTGAATTATGCCTTTGTGGGACGGGATCGGGGGCGCATTACCATCCAGATTTGCAAGGGGACCATGTATTCCAACATTGCCATCACCGACGATGGGATCGGCTATGATACGGAAAAGGTCCGCCAGGGCAATCTGGGAACCAAAATTGTAAAACGAATTGTTGAAGGAACCCTCAAGGGGAAACTCAGCACCCGCACCGGGCCCGAGGGCACCACGGTCTGCTTTGATTTTCCCCATAATCGGAAAGAGGAATAGCCTAGGTCTGCCCTGAAAAGGGGCATCTGAAAATTGGTATCCTGCACAACGGGGTGCGGGAAGGCAACGAAGCCTGGAAAACCACGGAATTCATCCGTGGGGGTCCAGGCTTTTTTTGTGGAATTGAAACGGCCCGTAACAGACAAAAACAGGCAAGGAGAAGGCAGTGAAAGAAAGTGTATTAAGTGTGGGAATCGACATTGGAACCTCAACCACCCAGTTGGTGTTCTCCCGGATCTCCATTGAAAATACCGCCTCCATGATATCGGTCCCCCGCATCAGCATTGTGGACAAGGAGGTGATTTACCGCAGCGGTATCCATTTCACCCCCCTGCGCTCCCCGGTGGAAATCGACGGCAACCGGGTGAGGGAAATCATCGAAGGGGAATACCGCAAGGCCGGTGTGGCTCCTGAAGATGCCCAGACCGGGGCCGTGATCATTACCGGAGAGACCGCCCGCAAGGAGAATGCTGCCGAAGTGCTTTCCACCCTCAGCCACCTGGCCGGTGAATTTGTGGTGGCCACGGCCGGCCCGGCCCTGGAGGGAATCATTGCCGGCAAGGGGGCCAATGCCGCCCAGGAATCCAAGGAACGGGGGGCGGTGATCGCCAACCTGGACATTGGCGGGGGCACAACAAATATCGCTGTTTTCCGCAATGGGGATGTCATTGACACCGCCTGCCTGGACATCGGCGGCCGCCTCATCACCTTTGACGATAAAAACGGCACCATTTCCTGGGTCTCGGACAAGATGAAACAGCTGGGGGATCGAATGGGGATTGCCCTGGCTCCGGGAAAATCCTTGTCCGTGAAAGAGATTCAGACCCTTACCTCTCGGATGGCCGGGATTTTAGACGAGGTCATTGGCCTTGCCCCGGCCTCATCCGAGTTGGAGCTCATGGTCACCGACCATGACCTGCGCCGGGACTACCCGGTGGACTACGTGACCTTTTCCGGCGGGGTGGCCGATTGCATCAAGACCCCCGGGGATGTGGATGCCTTCAGCTACGGCGACATCGGCATTTTCCTGGGCCGGTCCATTGCCGCCTCGGGGCTGGGATTGTCGAACAAAACCCTGCACAGCACCGAGACCATCCGGGCCACGGTGGTGGGGGCGGGTTCACATACCACGGACATCAGCGGTTCCACCATTACGGTGGCCGCAGACGCCCTGCCGTTGAAAAATGTTCCCGTGCTCAAGCTGTCGCGGGAAGAGGAAGCCACCCCCTTTGCGGACTGGGGAGAACTCATCCGGTCCAAGGTGGAATGGTTTAAATTGGATACCGAAAATCAGCAGTTGGCCCTGGCCTTTGAAGGGCCGGACAATATCAGCTTTTCCGACCTCCAGCTGCTGGCGGACAAGATTATAGAAGGGACGGAACGTCTCGCCCAAAAGCCCTTGATTGTGGTGGTGGAAAAGGATTTTTCCAAAGCCCTGGGCCAGACCCTGCGGGTGAAACTCAAGTCCCAAAGAGACGTCATCTGTATAGATACGGTGAAGGTTGAAAACGGAGATTACATCGACATCGGACGAGAACTGCCCCAGAGCCGGGTGGTGCCGGTCATCGTAAAGACCCTGCTTTTCAATTATTAGGGATTGCAGGTGAACAAAACCGGCAAGGATATTTGTCTGTTTTATGAAAGCTGCCATCCATAGCAACAAGGAAAAACCATGAGATTGAAAACTAAATTATTCGGAACTCTCTACGAATTCAAGGATCTCAACGAGGTCATGGCCAAGGCCAATGAAGAGAAATCCGGAGACAAGCTGGCCGGACTGGCCGCTTCAACCACCACCGAAATGGTGGCTGCCAAGGAAGTGCTTAGTGATATCACCCTGGGTGATCTGAGAAACAACCCGGCCATTCCCTACGAAGATGATGAGGTCACCCGTATCATCCAGGACGGGATCAATGAAAAAATATACGCAGAATTCAAAAACTACACCGTGGCTGAATTCCGTGAATGGCTGCTCAGCTATGACACCGACGGTGCTGCCATCCGCCGGGC